>NZ_DJOA01000054.1:0-6212 GCF_002437085.1 Candidatus Avelusimicrobium stercoris
TGGCCTTTATACCCAGGATGACTTTTATTTTATAACAACATTATTTTGTCGTGTGCCGTCATCCTGGAAAGCCGTAGTCCAGGATCTGTCGTGGTTGTGTCTGTTAGTCGTAGTTGTCATCCCGTAGTGTCTTTATACGGGATCTGCTGTTAGCCGTTGGTGTAAAAAGGCTGTTACTTGACCAAAAAGGTCGTCATCAGGTGGATTAACGCCTTATCCTTTTCGTCTGGTGAGTTCAAGGGGAAAACGCGCTTTTCCTTGTCAGTGGTTACAACGGCGTAATCCTCTTTGATGTCAAAAATACTGCGCCGGGCCGCGGTGTCAAACAAACTGTGGCCAAAGAACCCGCTCGGCGGTTCCACTTGCAATAAGTCCAGCACCGTGGGCGCAATATCCAGTTGGGAAATCAGTTTATTGTCCGCCAGCGGGGCCTTAATCGGCGTTTTGGTAATAATGATAAACGGCAGATTATCAAAATCCGCTTGGTACGGTTTGAACAGTTTATTTGTCGGCGTGTTGGAGTAGGACGGGTGGTCGGCCGTTACCAAAATAAGCGTGTTTTCGTCAAACAGTCCGCGCTTGTTTAAATCAGCCAAAAAGCGTTCCACATCCTGCCCAAACCGCGCAAACGCGCGCGGCAAGGTGGGAATATTATAAAATTCCGCGTCAATTTCCTCGTATTCCTGCCCCAAATAATCCAGTCGGCCCAGCGGAACGTGCGAATCCACAGTAAGGAGCGTCATAAAAAGCGGCTCCTTTTGGTGCTCTTGCAAATATTCGCCCGCATACTTAAAAAGTTGGCGGTCCGTTAAGCCCCACCAGCCAATGTATTCTTTATATTCGGGGCGCGTTTCAAAATAAGTGGCGCCTATTACCTCGTCAAACCCGGCTTGTTTGAACAAAATGTTTTCGTCCATATACGTTTCGTTGGCTCCGCGCAAAAAGGCGGTATGAAACCCCTGCTTTTTAAGTTCCTTTACAAACGAAACGGGATAGCCGTTTTCGTACGCCAGTTGGGCGTATGGGTGCGAGGTAAAAATGACCGTAAGCCCGTAGAGCGTGGAGAGCGTAACGTGCTGTAAGGACGCGGACGGATAGGCCGTCATTAAGTTGTCCAAGGGGGCGCTGGCCTGCGGGGGGATTTTACCGTTCACGCGGTGCAAATATTTATTGGAAAGGGATTCCGAGGCTATCAAAATCACGCGCGTATATTTTTTGCCCGCGGGCGTATTTTTAGCCGAAAATACATTGTACTCTTGGGCCAGTTCTTTTAAGGGTGCGGATAAAGAATCTTCTTGGTGGGCCTGCGGGCGTTTGGCCAGCACGGCATTAACCGTATAGACGATAGAGGGCGGCACCAGATAAGAGGTATAAAAATTGTCGGGCCGCGGCAGTAGTTTTAGCGGGTTTGCCGTATATAATAAGGCAAGCCCCAGCAGACATACCGCCAGGCGGCTAATGGCGGTTTTGCGCGTGGACTTTTGGAAATATCTTTTTGCCGCAAAAATGCAAAAGGCCGCCAATACTAAAAAGTAGGAGATTACGCGCCAATCCTTTAAGAAGTCATAATCGCCGCCTTCCATTGTGTTTAAATACTTGGCGCCGAAGCGTTCTTTAAAGTACCACAATAAAATAAGGTCCGCGGTCATCGTCAAATAATACACAAACGCCACCGCCGCCAGCACCCACTTGTTTTTTACGCCCAACAGGTGCAACAGGGATAATAAGGCGCCCAAAAATAAAAATTCGCACGCCAGTTTAACGCCTTCCAACTCCAGTAAATTGGCGGTTGTCAGCCGGCCCAGTTGGTTTAAGCCGAACGCGCCCAACAAAAGCGCGGGTATTGATAAGCAAAGCAGTAGTTTCCAATCGTTTTTAAAGGGGGATAAAAGGTATTTTTTTATTACGTCCATATCCGTTCGTGTTCCTCTCAATTTGATATAATTATTATATCTTAATTGAGGACCTTTGGCTTCTGGCCCGGTCGTTGTGGCCGGCAGAGCCATAGCGCAAACCAGTATGGAAAATAACGACTTACAGATTAAGCGCCACTCCTGCGCGCACGTAATGGCGCAAGCGGTGCAGCAGTTATTCCCCGGTACAAAATTAGGTATCGGTCCGGCTATTGAAAACGGCTTTTATTACGATTTTGATTGCCCCCACCAGTTCGTGCCAGAGGATTTAAAGGCCATTGAAGCCAAGATGAAGGAAATCATCAAGGCCCGCCAACCCTTTGAACGCAAAGAAATGAGCAAGGACGAAGCAAAAGCCTTCTTTGAAAAACGCGGCGAAACGTACAAATTGGAACTTTTGAAGGATCTCCCGGACGGAGAAATTACCGTCTATGTAAACGGCGACTATGCCGACCTGTGCCGCGGCCCGCACGTGGAACACACGGGCAAAATTAACAGTTTTAAACTTACCACTATCGCCGGTGCGTATTGGCGCGGGGACGAAAAACGCCCGATGCTCCAACGCATCTACGGCCTGTGCTTTAACACCAAGGACGAACTGAACGCCTATGTAAAGCAACAGGAAGAAGCCGCCAAACGCGACCACCGCAAATTGGGGCCGGAACTGGACCTTTTCAGCATTAACGACCACGTCGGTCCGGGGCTTATTTTAATGCACCCCAAGGGCGGTATGTTGCGCAAAATTTTGGAAGACTGGATTAAAGAACAGAACTTGAAACGCGGTTACGACTTGGTCGTCAGCCCGCATATCGCGCGCCTGCATTTGTTTGAAATCAGCGGACACGCCGGGTTCTATTCCGACAGTATGTTCCACCCGATGGAAGTGGACGGCGAAAAATACCAGATTAAACCGATGAACTGCCCCTTCCACGTGGAAATTTATAACACCCATTTGAGAAGTTACCGCGACTTGCCGTTGCGCTTCTCCGAATTGGGCACGGTATATCGTTATGAACGCTCTGGCGCCTTGCACGGCTTGCTGCGCGTGCGCGGGTTTACGCAGGACGATGCGCACATCTTCTGCACGCCCGAACAGGTGGAAGACGAAGTCAAACAATGCTTTGAATTTGCAATGCACATTTTTAAGACCTTTGGCTTTGAAAAATACGCTGTGGAACTTTCCACCCGCGACCCCGAACACCCGGAACATTTCACGGGCGACGTGGCCGATTGGGAACGCG
Source organism: Candidatus Avelusimicrobium stercoris (assembly GCF_002437085.1). Classification (NCBI taxonomy): domain Bacteria; kingdom Pseudomonadati; phylum Elusimicrobiota; class Elusimicrobia; order Elusimicrobiales; family Elusimicrobiaceae; genus Candidatus Avelusimicrobium; species Candidatus Avelusimicrobium stercoris. Next base: position 3,155 of record NZ_DJOA01000054.1, read on the forward strand.
CCGAAAACGCCTTGAAGCACGTGTTGGAAACGAACCATATTCCTTACACCACTCACGCGGGCGAAGCCGCCTTCTACGGCCCCAAGATTGATATTAAGGTTATGGACGCTATTGGCCGCTTGTGGCAGTTGTCCACGATTCAGTTTGACTTCAATCTGCCCCAGCGCTTTAATTTGGAATATGTGGCCCCCGAAGGCCGCAAACGCCCGATTATGGTCCACCGCGCGATGTTCGGATCTATTGAACGCTTTACGGGTGTGATTATTGAGCACTACGCCGGGTGGTTCCCGCTTTGGCTGGCCCCGGTGCAGATTAAACTCTTAACGCTCACCGACGACCAAATTCCGTTCGCCAAAGAAGTGGCCGCCAAAATGCGCGAAGCCGGCCTGCGCCCCGAACTGGATATCAGACCCGAAAAACTGGGCTTGAAAATCCGCGAAGCGCATATGCAGCGTATTCCGTACACCGCCATTATCGGCGCGAAGGAAGCGGCCGAGGGCAAGTTGACTATCCGCTTGAAGGGCGGCGAAAACACTCAGCCCTTGACGGTGGAAGAAGTAATCGCCAAAATGAAAGAGGAAGTAAAATCTTACAGTTTGACGAACTTGCTTAAATAAGCCTGTATTTGATATAGAAAAGACCCCGGGTTTTACCGCCCGGGGTTTTTATATTTTTCCGCGGTAGTTTTTGTGTATAATACAAGTATGAAAAAATATCTCTTTTTGTGTTTTGCGTTTTTGTTTACGGCCCCGGTGTGGGGCGACACGGTACTGACGGCGGAGTGTGCTAATTCGGGCCGTTGTAGCGCTGGGGTGGAAAACCCCGTGCCGACGGCGGACGATTTAACCTTGCGCGAGCAAGTGGGTCAAACCATTATGCCCCGCGTGTTAATCGGCGAGCAAAAAGCCTTCAAAAAAGCCGTGCTAAACGGCGAGGTTACGGGCTTTTTTATCAAAGCCAAAGAGGGCGCCGTTACGCAGCCCAAAATTACCGCTAAAAACCAAGCGCGCTTTATCGCCCGCCAGCGCAAACGCTTGGAAAAAACAATACGAGACTTAAACAAATGGGCGGCCAAAAGCCCGCACAAAATTCCGCTTTTGTTAGCCGTGGATTACGAGGGGGGCACGGTTACTTCGCCGATGTTTATGGGCCTAAAACAAATGCCGTCCAATATGCTCTTGGCGGCTTCGGGCGATGAAAAAGTGGTGGCGGATATGTACGCCGCTCAGGCCAAGGAAATTTTACTCTCCGGCGCGAATACGGCGTTGGGCCCGGTTACGGACGTTAATTCCAACCCGCTTAACCCCATTATCCAAACGCGTTCGTTTGGGGATAATTCCGCCGACGTCGGACGTTTTTCAAGGGCGGCTTCGCAGGCGCTTGAAAATAACGGGGTGCCGTCTTTTACCAAGCATTTCCCGGGGCACGGGGATACCTCGTCCGATTCTCATTACGAACAGCCCGTAACGGCCCTGCCCGCGGAAGAACTGTGGCAAACGCATATTTCCGCCTTTCAACCCGCTATTACGGCGGGCGGCACGGGCGTATTGAGTGCGCACGTCGTCTATCCGGCCTTGGATAACGAAAATACCGCTTCCTTTTCTGCCAAGATTTTAAAGGGCCTTCTGCGCGAAAAAATGGGCTTTAAGGGCATTATCGCCACGGACGGGCTGGATATGGGGGCCGTAAAGGGCGTGGGCGTGGAGGAAATTGTCCGCCGGGCGTATGGCGCGGGGAACAATTTATTGTTGTTAAGCGGAGACATCCGCGACGTAAAAACCGCCCGCACTTATCCGGGCCGCGCCGCAGATTATGTGGAATATACGCAACTGGCGGCGGAACCGGCGGTGTCTGCCGAGTTTGTGCGCGAATCGGCTGAGAAAATTTTGCAATTAAAGGAACGCCTGGGGCTGTTTCAAAGCCGCGCAGTTACGACGGATACAGGTTTTTTAGCGGCCGCCAAACAAGCCGCCGAAGCAGGGGTAACCTTGGTGCGAGACGGGCAAAATTTGCTTCCACTTAAAGATAAAAAGGTTTGCGCGGTGCTGTTTGCTGACGGTATTTTCAGTTTGCAACTGCGCGCGTTTACAGATACTTTATCCACCTATTTGCCGCAAGTAGCGGCGGTATATGCACCCCGCACGCCCGGGGAGGCTGACGAACAGGCGGCCCGTGCGTGTATGGATGGGGCGGATGTCGTTTTGCTGGGCACTAGCCGCACAAGCGTAATGGACCAAAAACAATATGTTTTGGTGCAGGAACTTTTTAAACAGGCGGAGCAACATAATCAGCCCGCGGCGCTAGTGTCGCTCTTGAACCCGTACGAAATTGCGCTTTACCCGCAGGCTAAAACGGTGTTAGCCTTATATGGTCCTACGGCGGACACGGCGCGGGTGGCGGCGGAAATTTTGCTCGGCTTGCGCCCGGCCAAAGGCCACTTGCCCATTAAATTAAAATAACAGTATTTTTTGATAACCCCCGGGGAACGCCAATTCCTCGGGGATGACAAGGGAGAAAAGGGCTTCTTATTAAATTAGCGGTCATTCTGAACTTGTTTCAGAATCTACCTTATGGGTAGTGGTTGTTATCTAAAAGGTCATACTGGAAGGTTTCTGTCCAGTATCTGTTGTTTTCCACTTTATTAATAACGACAGATCCTGGACTACGACTTTCCAGGATGACGACAACAACTAGCGGCACAATCGGTAGATTCTGAAACAAGTTCAGAATGACCCCCCAATTTTTATAATGGCTTTGTTGTATCTCTTTTTGCCGTTATCCTAGAACGTCGGCCGGCGCGGAGCGTTCCTGTATCTATCGTTTCCCTTTTTTTAATAACAACGGATCCTGGACTACGACTTTCCAGGATGACGACAACAACTAGCGACACAATCGGTAGATCCTGAACCCTATTAATAGACCCCGTACAGAAACCTTACGGGGTGCCGCCTAGCGGTAATGGCGGCAATTCAGGATGACCCACATTTTTATGACGACTAAGCAATGTTGTTTTTGCTGTTGCTGTTGTGTAGTTTGTTATAAAGGGGTTGTTTCGTTT
>NZ_DJOA01000054.1:6263-7184 GCF_002437085.1 Candidatus Avelusimicrobium stercoris
TTTTGTTAAAATTTTGATAAATTGCGGTTGGTGTACCCGGATGTATCCACTGTATAAAAACGCGTATAAAAGGCTGTTTTGCTCAAATATAAAGGCCTTAACAAGGAGAAAAAATGAAAGGTTTTACTTCTATTGTGTCATCCCCGAAGGTTTCTGTCGGGGATCCATTTTTATTAAAAAAGGAAAACGACAGATTCCCGACTACGACACTCGGGAATGACGCCACTAGCACAGGTGGCCGCACGGCAACAGCGGGATTTACCCTTATAGAACTGTTAGTAGTCGTGCTCATTATTGGCATTTTGGCGGCGGTGGCGTTGCCGCAATATACTTGGGCGGTAGAAAAATCCCGCGCCAGCGAAGCCCTTGCCGTTTTAAAGAGTTTCCGCGACGCCGAAGAGGTGTATTATATGGCAAACGGTTCGTACGCGGATAACTCTGAGGATTTGGATGTTAAAGTTCCGCAAAGTAAATATTTTAACTATGCCGTTACGAATATTTCCGTAGCCGCGTACCATAAGCAAAAGCCCTATTTGTTGGCCTACCGCCACTCCGTCAGCCAAGCCGCCGGGCAGGCAAATATCGTGTGCGGAACAGATTCCTCCAACGCCGCGGATAGGGAATTTGCCCAAAACATTTGTAAACGGTTAGGCGCCACCGTTGGCGGCGGAAACCGCTGGACCATTGTACAGTAAGCCTACTTGTTTGAGTACAATTTTTCCCGCAGAATTGGGGGCTATGGCTTGGATATCTTAAAAATAAGGTCATACTGGAAGGTTTGCCGGCGCGGAGCGTTCCAGTATCCATTGTTTTAATAACGACAGATCCTGAACTACGACTTTCCAGGATGACGACAACAGCCAACGGCCCGTACCGTAAATTCGGAAAAACTGCCGCCTGCTAGGGGTTGTTTCGCAAGTG
>NZ_DJOA01000054.1:7328-16170 GCF_002437085.1 Candidatus Avelusimicrobium stercoris
CATTGCGGAAATAGTGTGGCTCCATTAATCGTAACTTAGCGCATAGAGTGGCCGCCCGCAGGGTCCAGCCCGCAGGGTGCACGGGGCGTTTTTAAACTGCTACAATATAAGTATGAATTTGACTGCTTATCCTAATGACGGGCTCCGCCAGTTGGTGGAGGGGTACCGCCGTTTTTTTAACGGGGACCCGGTCCGCCGCGGTTTTTGCGCTATCCACGCCGAGCAAATCGCTAATACGCAGGCTCCGCACTCAATGGTTGTCAGTTGTTTTGACAGCCGCGTCTGCCCCGAGGCTATCTTCAATACCAACGACGGGCATATTTGTGTACACCGCAATATGCTCAACCAAATTGACCAAGAAGACTTTTCTATGATGGCCTCCTTGCGCTTTGCGGTGGAAAACTTAAAGGTGCAAAATATTGTGATTTTAGGCCATAGCGATTGTAACGCCGTTGCCAAACTCCAACATTTGGAGGAATTAACGCCCGAAATCCGCGCGTGGCTGGACCGCACACATACCTCGTACCGCGGAAGCACGCTGGAAGAAGCCATTAAAAATAACGTACTGGACCAGTTGGGCCATTTAAAACAAATTCCGTGCGTGGCGTCCGCCGTGCAAGAGCGGGGGCTGAATTTGGAAGGGATGTATTTCCATATTAACACCGGGCGTATGGAGCGTTACAACGTCAAACAAAACCAATGGAATTTTATTTCTACGGAGGAAAAATAAATGCCTGCCGATTTGAAAAATATGTATAAAGATATTTTAGCGGCCGTTGGCGGGGCGGACAACATTGCCACGCTGGGCTGCTGTATGACGCGCCTGCGCTTTACCGTAAAGGATGAAACCCTAGTAAAGCCCGAAGCCCTGCGTAACGTGCCGGATGTGGCGGGCTACTTTTATTCGGGCGTACAGCACCAGTTGATTGTGGGGCCTTCTACGGCGGGGAAGTTGGCATCTTACTTTCAGGAACGCCATCACTTTGCACCGCTTTCCAATACCGCCTACCAAGCCCCGGCCAAAGAGGAGCCGGCTCCTGCGGTGGGAGACGTACAGGAAAACAAAACCGCCGTGCGCAAACGCTATTCCAGTTGGCTAAGCAAGGCTTGCTCGGTGGTGGGAAATATTTTTCTGCCGCTGATTCCGGCGTATATCGGCTGCGGGTTACTGTTGGGGATTAGCAATATTTTGGCTAAAACCGTGCTGGCGGACAGCCCCAACGCCGCGGGCTTGCTGGCGGTGTTCGGGCAGGGGATTTTCTTTTATTTAAATGCGGTGGTGGGGTATAACGCCAATAAAGAATTTGGCGGCACTCCTGCCTTGGGCGTGGCGTTTGCGGGTATTTTGAATATGCCGGCGCTTGCCAAAATTACGCTCTTTGGAGCACCGTTAATGCCCGGCAAGGGGGGCGTAATTGCCGTACTTTTGGTGTGCCTGGCGGGCAGTTGGTTTGAAAAACGCTTGCGCTCTTTTATTAACGGCACTTGGGAAATGTTTATCACGCCGACGCTTACTATTTTGGTGGTGGGCTTTGTATCCTTGGCGTTAATCCAGCCGGTGGCGGGAGAACTGTCGGACTGGCTCGCGCTGTTTACGCAAAAGGCCTTGGCGCACGGCGGCTGGCTGACGGGGGCTCTCTTGGGCGGAACCTTCTTGCCGCTTGTGATGATGGGTGTACACCAAAGTTTAGTGCCGATTCACCAACAACTGGTGGATATGCTGGGGATGAATCCCTTGTTCCCTATTTTGTGTATGGCTGGGGCCGGGCAGGTGGGCGCGGCGGTGGCGGTGCTTTTAAAGACCAAAAACACGCGCTTAAAAACGATTGTAAAGACGGCCTTGCCCGTGGGCCTGTTGGGCATTGGCGAGCCGCTTATTTATGGCGTAACCTTGCCGCTTTTTAAACCCTTTATCGGCGCGTGTCTGGGGGCGGCTGTCGGCGGAGCCGTGATTGCGGCCTGCCACGTTACTTCCGCTATCCCGTTTGGCGTTTCGGGGGTGGTGCTGTTTCTCGCACTATCCAATTTGCACAGCGCCATTTTTTACGGCGTAGGCTTTTTGTGCGCGCTTTTGGCCGGATTTGCAATTACGTGGAAACTTGGTTTTGACGACCCGCCCAATGACGAAATTTAACGGACGAAAAAACCCCCGGTTTAACGGGGGCTTTTTTGTCGTATGTTATTCGCCGGAATAAGAGGGAAACGAGCCAAAGAAAATATCCGCCCGCACATTTTGTTCGTGGCAATAGTCGGTAATCTCTTTGGCGAGTTTCGTCCAATAAGACGAGTCTTGCTTGATGTAAATATCACCCATTAGCGGCAAGGCTTCGGGGTAGTGCCCTTCCACAAAATCCATTACCTTGCGATGGAAGGCCGGGCGCATATTCAAACTGTCAAACCCGTAACGGTTTACATAAGGTTTGGTAAGGGCGATAATTTGTTTCCAGTCCGTAATGCCCGGAAAGAGCGGCGCCACCATTACAGCGGTGGAAATGCCCGCCCCGTGCAAGGTTTTTAAGGCGTTTATTTTGTCCGCCACGGGCGAAGCCCCGGGCTCGGCCGCTTGTCTAAAACCTTCATCGGCGGACGAAAAGGAAAGGGCCACTTCGCATTGGTAGAGTTGCTTAAACAAATCTATATCCCGCACGACGAGGGCCGATTTGGTAAGAATATACACCTTGGCTTGGCAATAGACCAGTTGCTTAATGATGTTGCGGGTGAGTCCGTATTCTTTTTCATAGGGATTATACGGGTCCGTTACCGAACTTAACATTACGCGGGTGCGGAAGAGTTTGCTTGGTTTTAGTGGTACGTCGCATTGTTTTACGTCTAAAAATTCGCCCCACTCCTCGCTATGGCCGCTGAATTTGCGCATATATTCCGCATAGCAATAAATACACTTGTGCGGACAGCCGACATACGGGTTTATGGCGTAATCAAACCCGGCGATTTTGGACTTGGAAAGGAGCGTTTTAACAGGTGTCGTATCAAGGCGGATCATAGCGTCTTCTCCCTAGCGAAATATTTTTATATAGTGTACAATATCTACAAGGAGAACGAAATGCAACTTGCTACTTTGCACACCTGGTGGGATAAAATAAAGCATTTTTTTGACTTTGCCGCGCGCCGCCGTGCCTTGTATGAACAATGGGACCGCTTGGCCTCCAACGGCGACGAAGAAGCCCGCTACCGCCTGCTGATGCTCTACCAAGAGGAAGGACGCGAATATTATCCCTTGGCCTTTAAATGGACGGTGGTAATGGCCAATAAAGGCGAAGATTGCGGTGTAATGTTGCAAGCGGCGGAAATGTATCAGGCGGGCGACGGCGTGCCCAAGGACGATTCCAAGGCGCTCTTGTGGTTTGAGCGCGCGCTTTCAATGCACATTGTGCAAGGCAAAAATTCTCCGCTGTCTGTTGACGCTTCCAACTATATCCAAGAACGCATCCAAACCCTGCGCCGCGAACTGGGCCGCTAACGTTTGCCCAAGCCCCCGTTTTTTATTTATCATATACATATGCAGCCCAAACGGTTTTTTATACCCTTTTTACTCACGGCGGGGATATTTATTTTGCCCGCCGGGCCGTCGCACGCGTTCTTCCCGTTTTCATTTGGCAAGCAGGAGATTAAAACCGATTATTCCCAAACCGTGTGGGACCGTATGATGTTGGAACAATCGGCGGTGGATATGCGGCGCGGTATGGGCGAAATGAGCCAAGCCCGCTATAAAGAAGCCACGGACAGTTTTGCGCGTGCCGTTATCAAAAACGCCAAATCGCCATTGCCGTATTTGCTGTTGGGGGCTTCGCTCTATTGGAGCGGCAAGGTGGAGGACGCCATCAGCGAATATAAAGAAGCCCAACGGTTAGACCCCAAAAATCCGCTGTCTTACCAGTTGCTTGGCATTGCCGCCGGCTGGAAGGGGGACGTAAAGCAGGCGCAGGAATACTTTTTAAAGGCCAATGAACTAGATGAAAATAAAGCCGATACGCATATGAATTTGGGTTCCACCTATGCGGTGGGGCAAAACTGGGAAAAGGCCTTGGAGCATTTCCGCCGTGCGGTGGAACTGGCGCCGCAGGAACCCTTGTACCATTACCAGTTGGGTACTTTATATGAAAATATGGGTAGAGATGAGCAGGCCGAAGCATCCTTCAAAAAAGCGTTGCGGCTGTTTCCGTCTTACGAGGATGCACAGTTAAGTTTGGGCGCGCTGGAAGAAAAATTAAACCGCCCGCAGGAAGCCCTAAAATATTACAAAAAAGCCGTCCACACCAAGCCCGGCGACTATGTGGCGCGGTTGCGTTATGCGTTTTTGCTCGTCAAACAAGGGAATAAAAAGAGAGCGCGCGAAGTGCTGGAAGAAGCGTTTTCCATTACCCGCTTTAAGTCGGAGGGGCTTGCGTTAAACGCCGTGTACCGTGCCAGCGGACGCTCGGCGGAGGATTTTAAAAAGCAGATTGAGGATTTTAAAACGGGCCTTGAAAAGGTGTCCGCTTCCAAGGCGGTAAATATTGAGGTTTCCTTGGAGTATAACCCGGTGTCCTCCGCGCCCAAAAGCACGGGCCGCCGCGGGCAAACCTTTGAACAGGCCTATCAAACCTTGCGCGCAGAAAGCGCCGCGCCGGATGACCTTTCGCCCCGCGCCTTTAAGCGGATGTTTACCTTGCCGGAAGGTTCCGCCGCGGAACGCCAACAGCAAATAGATAATTTAATTTCCGGCTTGGAACAGGCGGTGGCCGAGGGAAGCGGAAAGTATAACGTCAATTTGTCTATGCAGGGGCGGACGGTGGATTTTGCTTCGCCTTCGGCCCTTACACAAAACAATTTAAACGCGCCCAAGGCCGTGTACGACCCGCGCATTGTGGGCAACGATATGGGCCTGTGGGTAATGGGGCGGACTTGGATTTTTTTCGTAGATGACGCGGCGGCCGAATTGCAGGAGTCTTTGCCCGTGTGTGCGGCTGATAACTTGTGTGAACTTTTAACGGGCGTGGCCGCCTTGGCGCGCGGAAACAGCGCGCAAGCCAAGCAGGCGTTTTTGTCTGCGCAAAACAAAAGCCCGCAGGATGAACTGCCGTGGCTGGGGTTAGGCACGGCCTCTGTGGTGGCGGGGCAGGACGATGAAGCCCGCACGCATTACGAGCGCGCCTTGCGTTTGGCCCCCAAAAACAAAATTGCCGCGCGGAATTTAAAGGTATTGGCGGAGTGATATGCAAAAATACGGACAACATTTTTTAATTAACGAGAACGTAATCAACCAAATTATAGATGCGGCCCTGCTATTAAAAAGCGAAAATCTGGTGGAAATCGGCCCGGGCAAGGGGGCGCTCACCAAGCGCTTGATTGATCGCGGGTGCAAAAATTTTACCGTCGTGGAAATTGACCCGGAAATGGAAGCGTATTTGCAAAAGACCTTGCCCAAAACGGCGGGCGTAAGCATTTTGCGGCAGAATTTTTTGCAGGCCGATTTGGAAAAACTGGCTCCGCGTCCTACGCTGTTTGTCAGCAATTTGCCGTATATTGATGCGGCGGATATCTTGGATAAAGTGCTGGGCTGCCCGCACTTTCAAACTGCGGTATTTATGTTCCAAAAAGAGCAGGCCCAGCGTATCCGGGCCCGCGCGTGCGAAGAGGGGTATGGCCCCTTATCCGTTTTTAGCCAACTGCGCGCGCAGATTAGCCCCATTTGCAAGGCGGGGCGCGGATGCTTTAATCCGCCGCCCAAGGTGGAAAGTATGGTGCTGGCGTTTATGCGCCCAGGCACGCGGTTAGTTCCCGCCGAAAAGTGGCCGTCCTTTAAAAAATTGGTTAGCGTGGCCTTTTTGCACAAACGCAAAACTTTGTTTAATTCTTGGTCGCTGGCCGGGTACGATAAGCAAAAAATAACGGACGTGTTAGCCGCCTGTAAGGTTAAACCAACTGCGCGGCCGGAGGAAATTTCGCCTGCCAAATATGTGGAGTTGTGGCAAAAACTTTGCTGTTAAATAAAAAATATCCCGTGATTATCGGGATATTTTTTCGTCAGATAAGCGGTATTCCAAAATCTTTTCGCGGGGGGAAAACGGGCGGACTAGGTTTAGCCCTAAATTTTCTATGGCTGCACTAATGAGGGCGGTTTCGTTGCTTTCCGCGGGTGTGTAAAATCGGCCCGCTTGCAACAAGGCGTCCAATGGGGCCAGCCCGATGAGTTCGCTCCCGGTTACGCATAGACCCCGTTTTTCGGCCTCGCGCTTGCACGCTTCAAATACGTCTGCCATACCTGTTTGTTTAAAGTTTGTTAAGTTGAAGGATACCTGTGCGGCCTGATAGCCGGGCATTAGCCAGCCGATGGCCTTAACGGCCTTTAAGCCGCCGTTTTTTTCGCGCAAGCACGCGGCGATTTGTTTGGCCGGAGCCGTGTCTGTGGTGTTTAACGAAAGGTTGTACGCCAGTAAAAAGTTGCGCGCCCCGATAACGCTCGCGCCCGTTTTGGCGACACTTTCGGTAAATTCCGCCGGGCCTAAATCGGGGGGAAGTTCACGTAGTTTGGCGGGTAAACTTTCGTATTCTCCGTGCCTTAAATAGGCCAAATTCTTGCGCTCGGGTGTGATTGCGTTCTCCTCGTAAAAATATACGGGGATATTTAAGCCGGCTACCTGCTGCCCTAGTTTGCGTGCCTCGGCCGCGGCTTCCTGTAAGGTCATTTGAGCGATTGGTACAAAAGGGCACACATCCACCGCGCCTAAGCGCGGGTGTGCGCCGTGGTGCGTGCGCATATCCAGTAAATTGCAAGCGGCCTTAAAAAGTGCAAGCGCGCTTTTGCGCACCTCGCCCGGTTCGCCTGCCAGAGTCAGCACGGTGCGGTTGGCGTCTTTGTTGGCTTCCACATTTAGCACCTTGGCGCGCGAAGCGGCAGCCACCCGGCGGACGATAGCGTCTATTACGTCCGGGCGTCGGCCCTCGGAAAAATTTGGAACGGCCTCCATTAATTTCATAAAATAATTATACCCCTTTTGCACCGCCAAAAAAATATTTAAGAATATTTGCACCATTTTTCCTAATTTATAGTATAATAGTTGTAGGTACTTATTAAGTTTAAGTACCCGTAAATTATAAAAGGAAGTAACAAGTAAAATGCCTAAAGGAAAAGTTAAATGGTTTAACGACCAGAAAGGTTACGGCTTCGTAACCCCCGAAGATGGTTCTAAAGATCTCTTTGTACACTATCAGGAAATCCAGGGCGACGGTTTCAAAACCTTGGCCGAAGGTCAAGAAGTTGAATTCGAAGTCGTAGAATCTGAAAAAGGCCCGAAAGCCGTTAAAGTCGTCAAACTGTAATTTTTTGAAGGACTTTATAAACCCCGTGGCCGTAAGGCGACGGGGTTTTTTGCTGTTTGTTTGCGGAGTGTGAAATAAATGAAAAAGACGTATGCGCAGGCTTCTCTTAGCGAGTTGTGGTACTTATCTTACCCACTCATCGTAACAATGGCCGCGCAGGTAATTATGCAATTTGCGGACCGGATGTTTTTGTCTTGGTATTCGCACGAGGCCTTGGCCGCTTGTGTGCCCGCGGGCGTACTGGCGATGACGTTTTCCTCTATGTTTATGGGCCTTGCCAGTTATACAAGCGTGTTTATCTCGCAGTATTACGCCAAAAAGAAATATGCCTCGGTTACCATATCTTTATGGCAGGGTGTTTTACTGGCGGTATTGTCGTCCGTATTATTGGCCGCCTTGACGCCTGCTGGCGTGGGGCTCATAAACTCCTTTGGGCACGATATGTCCGTGCGTGTGCTGGAAATTAAATATTTTAGTTTGCTTAACCTCTTTGCCGGGCTGACGGTGATTAACAGCGCGCTGGCCAGTTTTTTTAGCGGACGCGGCAAAACCAAGGTGCCGATGTGGACTTCGCTCGTGGGGAATATCGTCAACATCGTGCTGGATTATATTATGATTTTCGGCAAGTTGGGTTTCCCGGAAATGGGCATTATGGGCGCGGCGTGGGCGACGATTATCGGCTGCGGTGCAATGACGCTTGTTTACACTACGCTTATTTGCGCGGGCAAGATTCGCCGCGAATTTAAGATAACGCGCTTGGCCGGGTTTTATAAGCCTGTGTTTGCGCGCTTGGTGCGCTTTGGCCTGCCCAATGGGTTCGGCTTTTTAATGGACATTTTATCCTTTACGCTGTTTACGTTTATGGTGGGCAGTATTGATGTGCTGTCCTTGGAAGCAAGCAATATCGTAATGTCTATGCAGCCCGTGGTGTTTATGGTGATTTTGGGGCTGGGGATGGGTATCCAAATTTTGGCGAGCAAATACCAAGGTTTAAAACGCCCGGATTTGACGTTAAAGGTGCTTAAAAATGCGTGCAAATTGGGTTATCTGTATGCGGGCACGGTGGGGGTGCTGTTCTTCTTTTTCGCCCCGTTCTTTGTCGGTTTGTTTGTGCCGGCGGGCTCGCCCAACGCGGCGGAGATTGCCGCTAAAACCTATCCGCTTATGAAACTAGTGAGTTGCTTTGTGCTGTTTGACGCCACTTATCTTATTTTCGGTGAAACCCTGCGCGGGGCGGGCGATACCAAGTTCTATATGCTGGTAATGCTTTTTTGCGCGTGGGGACTGCTAATCCCCGGGACGTGGCTGATTGTGTATAAGTTGCAACTGTCTGTGTTCTGGGTGTGGAGTTGGCTGACGTTTTACGCCGCACTGACGGCTGTGCTGATGGTGTGGCGCGTGTGGCTGGGCAAATGGAAAACGATTAGCGTAACTGGAAATTAGGCTTATTTTGTATTGGAAAAATGTAAACGCCCCGGGTTTTTGCCCGGGGCATTTTTGCTGATATGAAAATCCACCGGCT
>NZ_DJOA01000003.1:0-8186 GCF_002437085.1 Candidatus Avelusimicrobium stercoris
CAACCCCTTTATAAACAACTGCAAAAAAGACAACGACAAAAACAACATTTTTGCGCCCCGCCGGGCTTTCAGGACCTACCGATCGTGTCGCGAGTCGTTGCCGTCATCCTGGAAAGTCGTAGTCCAGGATCTGTTGTTACTCAAAAAGAGGAAAACAACGGATTCTGGACAGAAACCTTCCAGAATGACTTTGTTAAATAACAACACAGTAAAAAACCCCAAAGGTAGATCCTGAAATAAATTCACAATGACCTCTTTTTTAATAAAGTCGTCATCCCCGAGGAATTTAGTCGGGGATCTGTCGTTTTGGAAGAGAACAAGCACGGCAAAAACAGATTCCCGACTACAACACTCGGGAATGACAACAACTAACGACAGATCCCGTATAAAAACACTACGGGATGACGGAAACAACAATACAAAAGACAAAAAGCCCAGCACGCTACGGGCCGCCAAGCACTCGGCAACAACAAGCCCCCTTTATAAACAACTGGGCCCCGGCTAAAAATAAACCGGGGCCCGAATATAACCAACTAAAAATTGCTTTACAGAATAATCAGCCGCACCGCCATTACAATTAACACAATCCCGGCGGCCAGTTCCACTTTTTTGCTGGCAATCGTTTTAGAGGACTGATTGCCCAAGTGAAAACCAATCAGCGTCATTAAGAACGTAAGTACAAACAAGATAAGCACTTGCGGAAAGAACGCCTTTTCCATCGTTTCCACGGCATAACCCACCAAAAAGGAATTGAGCGCCAGCACAGTGGAAACCTTCATCATTTTGCGGTTATCGTCCGCATCCAAGTTGCTGAAACTGGGCGATTTTTCAATGGATTCCAACATAAACTTAATGCCCAGCAGGAGCACAAAGGCAAACGCCACCCAATTATGCGCAAAATATGCCCACTTATGAAAGAAAATGGCGCTTATCCCATACCCCAACGCAAAAAACAGCGCGTTAAAGCACGAAAAGAACAACGTCATTTTAATAGAAAACACGCTCTTTTTGTCGGGCGACATCTTCATAGCGGACATATTGGCAGACACCATATTATCCACACAAATACACAAAAAAATGATACTCACGGCAATTATGCCCATAGGGAACCTCCCGGTTGAGATACCAGCATTTTACCAAATGCCCAGCCCTTCTAGCAATAATTTAAGGCCAATTAAAATAAGCGCCAGCCCGCCCAAGGCCTCCATTACCTTGCCAAACTTGCGCCCTAAAAATGCTCCCAAATAGAACCCCACCCAACTGGTAACAAACACGCACGCGGTCAGCGTAAGCACCGTTACCCAAAAGGGAGCCTCGGTAAACGCAAGCCCAATACCCACCAAAAGGGCATCCAAACTCGTCGCCACCGAAAGCGCAAGCAAGGTTTTAAAGGAGTGCAATACACATACGTCCTCTTCGTCCTGCGGGTTGCGCGCTTCCTTCACCATACGCGCACCGATAAAGGCCAAAATCGCAAAGGCAATCCAATGGTCCACCGCGCCGATATAACGCCCTACTCCCGCGCCGCCCAGCCAGCCCACAGAAAACATAATAAAATGCGCTACTGCAAATAAGGCGCTCACTTTACCTATATAAGTCAGGGGAATTTTGTTTTGGTGGGAACAGCCGGAAGCAATGGTAACGGCCAGGTTATCCATAGATAACCCCAAAGCAACTAATAAAGCGGATAGAATATTCATATAAATTATGATAACATTTTTTATATATTCCCCGTTTTAGGGAGCATTATGCAATCGCTTAAAGAGTTATACAAAATTGGTATGGGGCCTTCCAGCAGCCATACTATGGGCCCGCGCAAAGCGGCCGACGCGTTCAACCGCGCTTATCCGTCCGCCGAGTCCTTCCGGGCGGTACTTTACGGCTCCTTAGCCGCCACCGGCAAGGGGCACTTGACCGATTTCGCTATTAAAGAAGCCTTTTATCCCAAGCCCGTTACTATTGAGTGGGAATACAACACCTTTTTACCCAAACACCCCAACGCAATGCGCTTTGAAGCCCTGGATAAAGCCGGGCACATAATGGGCGCACAAGTGGCGTACAGCATTGGCGGGGGCGACATCCGCACCGACGAAAACTTCGGGCAGGAAATCAACAATATTTACCCCCATAAATCAATGGCGGAAATTTTGCAGTACACTTCGGACAAGCGTATGCTGCTATGGGAATATGTGGAAGAATTTGAAGGCGCTGACATTTGGCAATATTTAGGCACCATTTGGAAGACAATGCAAACCACAATGAACCGCGGCTTGGAAAAGCGCGGCGTATTGCCCGGCTCTTTAAATTTGGAGCGCAAGGCGCGCCGCTACCTTTACAAGGCGGAGAACTCCCCCCAATACCTGCGCCGTATGAATAACCTGTTTTCTTATGCATTGGCGTGCTCGGAAGAGAACGCTGCCGGCGGCGTGGTGGTTACCGCGCCCACTTGCGGCTCCTGTGGGGTCGTGCCTGCGGTGTGCCGCTTGATCCAAGAAATTTGCGAATTTGAAGACACCACCATTTTGCACGCCTTGGCAACGGCCAGTTTGTTTGGCAATATGGCCAAGGCCAATGCCTCTATTTCCGGTGCCGAAGTCGGCTGTCAGGGCGAGGTCGGCGTGGCGTGCGCAATGGCGGCCGCGGCCACCTGCCAATTAGAAGGCGGCGACAACCGCCGTATTGCCTACGCGGCCGAAATGGGGCTTGAACACCACTTGGGACTGACGTGCGACCCGGTGGACGGGTTAGTGCAAATTCCTTGCATAGAGCGCAACGCGCTGGCCGCTTCCCGCGCGTTAGACTGCGCTACCTATGCCTTAATGTCCGACGGGGACAATCGCGTTTCCTACGACGACGTTTTAGCCACTATGATGCAAACGGGCCTGGATATGAACAAGGACTACCGCGAAACCGCACGCGGGGGCTTGGCCCGTTTCTTTAAAGAAAAAGTATTGCGGCTTAAAAAAGGGGGTAACAAATGAACGTAATGGAAGGTATTTTAAAGCGGCGCAGTATCCGCCGCTTCACGGATAAACCGATTGAAAAGGGCGACATTACCGCGCTTTTGCGTGCGGCGATGATGGCGCCTACGGCGCGCAACTGCCAAGAGTGGGAGTTTATCGTCGTGCAAGACAAAAACACCTTGCACAAAATTACCACGGTTCACCCGTACGCACAAATGTTAAAGGAAGCCGCCTGCGCAATTTTGGTATGCGGCAACACAAAAAAAGAACACGCACCGGGCTACTGGATTGCCGACTGCGGCGCGGCCACGCAAAATATTTTACTGGCCGCCACCGAACTGGGCTTGGGAAGCGTATGGCTGGGCGTTTATCCCAACGAGGACCGTATGAACGCATTAGCCAAGATGTTCGGTTTGCCGGAATATGTAAAACCGCTTAACGTAATTGCGCTTGGCTATCCAAACGAACAAAAGCCGGATATTGACCGCTTTGACCCGGACAAAATCCACCTTGAAAAATGGTAAAGTAAAAGAGCCGCCTGCCTGCGGCTCTTTTTTGCATATAGGAGGCTGAAATGAGTGATTCGCTTTCTTTTAAAAAAATTTCCGCTATTATTTTGCTTTGTACCGCGGTGTTATCCACGGGTATTTTTTTGTATGTAAACCAGATTGAACGCACCTTGGAGCGCAACCACACGATGTACTTGGAGGAAGTCGCCCGCCAAACCACCAGCGAGGTGGAAACGCAAGTCTTTAACGATTTGGCTCTGCTGCGCTCTATCGCCACCGCAATAGAGTCTCTATCCAAACCAACCGCCAGCCACATTGACCGCCTGATGAAAAACGAGTCCGCCGTCAATAATTTTAAACGTATGGGTTTTGTCCGCCCGGACGGTATGGCAATGTTAAGCGATGATTTGATTTTGGACCTATCCAAGGAGGAACACATTAAAAAGGCCCTCGCGGGAGAGGCCAATGTGTCCGAACGCATTACGGATGCGGCAGACGGAAAAGATATTTTGGTGGAAGCCGTCCCCGCCCGAAAGAACGGGAAAATTATCGGCGTTTTGTTTGCCACGCGCTCAGTAGAGGAGTTTGCCAAGGAACTGGATACGCAAAGTTTCCGCGGAGAAGGTTACTCCGCCATTGTCCGCACCAATGGGGACAGCGTGGCCCGCGCCCTGCACAAAAACGCTATCAGCCAAGTAGAAAATATTTTTAATCTGCCCGATGACCCGCAAGGCCAACTGCCGCGCGCGCTTAAAGAGCCGATGCAAAACCGCCAAAGCGGCACCGTAAAATACACCTCTGCTGAAAAAGGCGAACTGCACATTAGTTACCAACCTTTAAACATTAATGACTGGTACTTGCTGTCCGTCGTGCCCACCGTACAAATGACGCGCCAAATCAATGCGCTTGTGTGGCGGCTTTTGGGCCTGTGTTTGGCCGTGGTGGCCGCGGGTCTCTGCGCGTGGGGATACATTTACATCCAACAAAAAAAGTCTCGGGAAAAACTATTCACTACCGCCTTTATAGACCCCATTACACAGCACAAAAACTTGGCCGCTATCCGCCCAGAAATGGAACAAATCTTCCGCACGCATACGAACCAATCCTATGCTATTGTGGCAATGGACGTGGGTAAGTTCCAATCGTTTAACGAACGCTACGGTTTTAAAACGGGTGATACACTCTTGAAGCATTTATCCCGTGTGATACAAGAGGGCTTAAAGCAAGACGAACTGTTCACCCGTATTTATGCGGACCGCTTTGCAATGCTTTTGAAATACTCCTCCGAGGGAGAACTGAAAAACCGCTTGGAACTGCTGGCCGAGCAGATTTCCAACTTCCAAACGGAAGACAAAAAAACTTTTGCCCTAATGTTGGCTTTCGGCGTGTATCCTATTGAAGACCGCAATGAATCCGCCCAAGAGATGTACAACCGTGCGTGTGTGGCCAAAAAGCGCATAAAGGGCCGATACGACGAGATTGTGGCTTTTTATCAAAAGAGGTGGCACCAAGAATTAACCGAAGAAGCACTGATTGAAAGCCGTATGCGCCAAGGCATTGAAAAGAAGGAATTCCGTTTTTTTGTGGAGCCTATCCGTTCCTTGAAGGACGACTCTCTTTTTGCGGCCGAAGCGGTGGCGGACTGGCCCGTACCCGAACGCCAAGACCCGCTGGAACAGGCTGTTTTCCGCCCGGTATTTGAAAGAAATGGGTTTATTTACCAATACGGGCGCTATCTGCTGGATGCCGCCTTGGAAACGCTTTCTACTTGGAAAGCCCAAGGCAAAAAGTTAATCCCTCTGGTAGTGAAAATTGCTGACGAACACCTGACCGCGCCGGGCTTTGCGGAGCGTTTGGCCACCAAAGCCAAGGAAATGGATGTAGAACCCAAATGGCTGTATTTGGAACTTACGGAAACCAAGCGGCACATTTTAAATGCACGCTTAAAAGCCGCCGGAGAGGAACTGAAACAACAGGGGTTTAATCTTACCGTGCGCTATACGGGGCTGGTGTCGCCCGCTTTTAAAGAAATGCCGATAGACGGCGTGAAAATCGGGCGGCAAATGTGGACGAAATCGCCCGACCGCAAAAGCAATATGCTAGCGCAATCCTTGGGACAAGTCTGCCAAGAATTAGGCATTTTTCTGGCAGCAGACGATGTGGCAACCCAAGAGGACATAGCCCGCATTAAAGCGTTGGGCTTTTCGTACGCGCAAGGGCCATTTGTGGGGCCTAAGGTGAAACCCGGGGAACTGCTGTAAACGGCGAGCACATAGGGATGGCACGGCTTTGTAGCGTGGAATTAGGTTATTTCCCCCCCGCTAAAAGGCCGGGCCCCAATAATGCACAACAGAATAATTTTGGCACACGCGCCGGAAAATTGGTATAATATAGTACCGATTTATGGTGGATGTAGCTCAGCTGGTTAGAGCGCCGGTCTGTGGAACCGGAGGTCGCGGGTTCAAATCTCGTCATCCACCCCATATTAGATCCCGCTTAACTTTTGGCGGGATTTTTTAATGCCTGATTTAGGGTTTTTCCTCTTTCGTCGTCGGTAAAAAAAGCCTAATTCCCCCTGCGATATCCAATAGATAGATTTTCCTTATCCCGTCTTTTCGCCCTTTCAACTACTTTTTTGCTATCTTTCTATCTATTTTGCAAAATTTAACACTAAAAACTTAATTTTCCTTTAAGAGTTGGCTAACCCGAGCCGCCGTAAGCCCCAAAGCCCGCGCACATGCGGCCTGGCTAAGGCCGTTTAGGCGCATATATTCGCGGATTTGTAGTGCCAAGGTCTGCTTGTACACGGCTTTATCTACCTTCGGAAGTTTGGCCTCTTTTCGGGCCGCCAATTCGGACCGTTTCCAAGGGCCGGAGTGTGGCTTCACATTGGCACAGAACGAAAATTCGGTTCCACTGCGCAAAACAACCGTAATTTTGCTTTCTTGATATTCATAACCTATACGGCAGATAACAGATTTAAGGGTTTCTTCTTGCTCGTATTCGGATAATTGCTCAAATAGGGCCCGGCTGAGAACCCCATTTTTATCCAATTCTGCAATAAGCGCCAAATGGAACTCTCGCTGTCGTACCGTCCGTGTGGGACAAGACTTATAGCCCTCTTCTCGGCACTTCCGGCAAATATAATAAAAATGTTTCGTATTTTTCTTTTTCCCATAGATGGGAACCATTGGGCTGCCACAGGCTTCGCAAAACAATAAACCACGCAAGATGCCAGGCGTTGCTTTCCGTACCGTCTCATACATTTTTCGTCCATTATTTAACAGTTCTTGCACCGCCTCAAAAGTTTCTATGGACACAATGCCGTCGTGCTCGCCCTCGTAAATTTTCTTTTTGTAAAGCACCTTCCCAATATACAGCGGATTATGAATAATATGATAAAGTTGTGCACGCGAAATAGGGCGTGCCGGTAAAACCCGCCCATTTTTGCATTTCCGCTCCCGAAGAACAATTCCCCGCTTTTCTAGTTGTGCAAGTACGGAAGTAACGCTTTTTTCTTCCAGTACGCTATTAAAAATGAATCGTACTTCTTCGGCGGTTTCTGGGTGTGGTACCAACTTATGGGCTTTTTCATCTAACTGGTACCCAAATGGAATTCCTCCGCCTAAAAACTTTCCTTTCATACGAGAGGCCGCCATTTTATCCCGCGTGCGTTCGCTAATAATTTCGCGCTCAAATTGAGCAAACGATAACAAGATATTAAGCGTTAGCCGACCCATAGAGGTTTTGGTATTAAAATTCTGCGTGACAGATACAAACGACACTTCGCGCTTATCAAAAAATTCTAGTAACTGGGAGAAATCCAGTAAAGAGCGTGATAATCTATCCACCTTGTACACGACCACGCAATTTACCTTGCCCAGTTTGATGTCCTCTATCAAGCGCTGCAAACCGGGGCGATCGGTATTCGCCCCGGTATAGCCACCGTCATCATAAGAGGTTTCTAGCGCCTGCCAGCCTTCCCCACGCTGGCTTTTAATAAATGCCATACAAGCCTCACGCTGGGCATCCAGCGAGTTGAAGTCCTGTTCCAATCCCTCACTGGTAGATTTGCGGGTATAAACCGCGCAGTTCATCGGTTTTATAATGTCACTCATAAGCCGAAGAAATAATACCCGCTTAAATGTTGCCCCGTGATGGCACACGCCACGGCGGACAGGGTTTTGAAATATTTATTATTGTATTCAAAACCGTGTTCCAACACTTTGACCACAACAAGATGCCCTTTGTACTTTTTCTCCAATATAGAGCCGGGCAGCGGGATACGGATATCCCGCAGTTTTTGATCCTTATTGTTGTATTTTTCGGCCCTCTGTTTATTTTTAGAAATTAATTGGGCTAGTGGATTAATCTGCGTGGCCACTTCCCGCAGTTTGGCTAATTCTGTGGGGCCAGATATGGGTTTGGAGGATTGTAGGTTATTCCCAGTCGGTTTAGCAGTAATTGCTACTTGCGCCTTTTTGTCTCCGTTCTCCACCTGTTGAGACTTGTCGCTTGATTTATTTACAGCATTTAATGGTATAGACTTTTTCTTCATAAAAACTCCCGATAGTTAAGTTTAATGGGCTATTTTTTGCCCATCTCTATTACCGCTTACTATCGGGAGATAAGTCAAGTTGGGTCTAGTTATTATTTAATAACCGGCTTACATATTGATAATATGTATTAGACGGATATTTGGACAATGTTTGTG
>NZ_DJOA01000048.1:0-7351 GCF_002437085.1 Candidatus Avelusimicrobium stercoris
CAAGCCTTTTTTGGACCCAGACAGAAAAACTCTTTTATACGGCCCTTTTAGGGCCTTTAACAGCCAATCAAAAAACAACAAAGAAGCATACTTCGTTTGTCATCCCCGAAGGTTTCTGTCGGGGATCTGTCGTTATGTAAGAGAACAACAACGACAAACAACAGATTCCCGACTACGACACTCGGGAATGACAACCACAGCAACGACGAGATCCCGTATAAAGACTCTACGGGATGACGACTCCTCTGCGGGCGGCTTTCTTGCCCCGGAACGACAACAAAAAACCGGGAGAGTATTATAAAACACTCTCCCGGGGAAAATAAAAATTAACGACTGCTTTATTTAACGGTAAATCCAGAACCCGCAAACGATTTGCACAAATTCGTGGCGGTGGAACCCGTCGGCGTGCAAGTGCGCAGGGTGGCTACGTCGTTGTAGTTATTGAAGAACGTCAACACATATTTTTCGGAGCCGCCCAAGTTGCGCGTGGCTTCCACGCGGTCGCCCTTGGACATATCATACACAAACAAATTCGTAGTATATTGGTTTCCTGCCGCATTCCAGGACCCGCCGGAAAGTTTGATGTCTAGGTCATAGCGTGTTTTGGGCAAATCGTTGGGGCGTTCGTTCAAGGCGCGGTTCATCGCATCCACAATCGCCCGCCCGTTTACAAATGCTTCGGAAGCGCGGCTCTTTTCCACCGCGGTTTCGTACTGCGGCAGTGCAATCGCCGACAAAATGCCGATAATCAGCACCACCACCAAAAGTTCAATTAAGGTAAAACCTCTGTTCATAAAAGCCTCCTAAAAGGGTTATCTACCGATATAGTATAAAATACCCGGCGCAAAAATACAAGTTTTTCGGGGATTCTGTATATAGAAAGCGGGCAAAATTTGCTATGATATGGGTATGCAGAAAATCATTAAAATAGGTAATTACAAGATTTCCAATACTTTACCCTTGGCATTTATGGCCGGAACGTGCGTCATTGAAAGCGAAACGCACTATATTGATACCGCCAAAAAGTTAAAAGCCATTATCGCCAAGACGAAACACCCTTTTATTTTAAAAGCATCCTTTGACAAAGCCAACCGCACGTCGGTAGATGCGTACCGCGGGCCGGGGCTTGCCAAGGGGCTTGAAATTTTAGCCAAGGCAAAAAAAATTACGGGCCTTCCGCTCGTGGTGGATGTACACGAACCTTGGCAGGCCGAAGAAGTGGCGCAAGTAGCCGATATTTTGCAAATTCCGGCGTTTCTGTGCCGCCAGACCGATTTGGTCTTGGCCTGCGCCGATACGGGCAAAGCCGTCAACGTGAAGAAAGGCCAATTTTTGGCCCCGGCGGCAATGGAACAAGTGATTAAAAAAATTGAATCCCGCGGCAACCATAAAATTTTGCTCACCGAACGCGGCGCCAGTTTCGGCTACGGCGATTTGGTGGTGGATATGCGCTCGCTGGAAATTATGAAGCAGTTTGGCTATCCCGTCATTTTTGACGCGACGCACTCCGTGCAAAAGCCCGGCGCGCTGGGCTCGGCCACGGGCGGAAACCGTCAGTTGGCCCCGGTACTGGCCAAGGCGGCCACCGCGCTTGGGATTGCGGGCGTGTTTTTTGAAGCGCACCCGGACCCGGACCACGCCTTGTCCGACGGGCCGAACTCGTTAGACTTAAAAATGACCGCCAAAATGACGCGCGAATTGTGCGCCATTGACGAATTGGTTAAAAAATTTAAATGACTGGTAAACTCCCCGTTTGGACGCCGTCTTTAAAAGGGCACGCCGTGTTGCTTGGCCTGCTTTTGGTACTCTGCGCGGGGTTGTATTTTACTTTTTCCTTTGTAACGGCCCGCTTGCCCGAGCCGTTTAAAACCCAACGGCCCGCGTCCGAAGCGACCCCGTGGATAAACAGGTGAAACTATGACACAAGAATTTTCTGAAACCGCCATAAAGCGTATGGCCCGCCACGTGCTGGAAATTGAACTGGAAGCCCTGGAACTGAGCAAAAAAAGCATTGACGACCAATTTTTAAAGGCCGTGGACGTAATCGCCAAAACCAAGGGCCGCGTAGTGGTGTTGGGCATTGGCAAAAGCGGGATTATCGGCCGCAAAATTTCCGCCACGCTGGCTTCTACGGGCACGCCGTCTTTCTTTGTGCACCCGGTGGAAGCCCTGCACGGCGACTTGGGGATGATTATGCCCGGCGACGTGATTTTGGCGATTTCTTTTTCCGGCCAGACCGAGGAAATCAATAAAATTCTTCCCTCCTTGGAGCGCCGCAAACTCACCATTATCGGTATGACGGGCAACGCGCACTCCAAACTGGCGTTAATGTCCGATATTCACATTACTATTCACATTGAGCGCGAAGCCTGCCCATATAACCTAGCCCCCACCGCTTCCACCACCGCCACCTTGGCCGTGGGCGATGCGCTGGCGCTGTGCTTAATGAAAATCAAACACTTTGAAAAGCGCGATTTCGCCGTCTTTCACCCGGGGGGCTCCTTGGGCAAACTGCTTACCCAACAAGTTAAGGATTTAATGCGCAAAGGCAAAAACAACCCCACCGTGCGCGAAACGGCTTCCGTTAAGGACGCGCTCTTTGTAATGACACAAACCGGGGCCGCCGGAGCCACCAGCGTGGTGGATAACAAGGGCCATTTGTTGGGATACTTTACCGACGGAGATTTGCGCCGTTTGCTGCAAAAGGGCGCGGACCTGCTCAACAAAAACATTACCGAAGTAATGACAAAGAACCCTCACCATATTTTGGATACGGTGCCCGCCATTGATGCGGCCAAAATGATTCACGCCACGCACGTGGATAACCTGCCAGTATTGGATAAATCCGGCAAGGTTGTGGGCATTATTGACGAAAAAGATTTAATTGAATACTTGGCGTTTTTGGATAAAAAATGAGAAAATACCTTTTGTTTGGTTTACTGCCTTTATTAGCCGCCTGCGGCGGGAGTGATACTTTTTCTCCCACCGAAGACGCCGGTATGCAACTGGCTACGCAGGTTTCCATTTTTGAATCAAAAGACAGCCAAAAACAATGGGTGCTCCGCGCCGACGCGGTGGACTTTTCCGACTTAAAGAGCGCCACCCTAAAAAACCCCGTGCTGCTACTGAAAGAAAACGGGCAGGACAGCGTACAGGTAACCGGTGATACGGGAACCTTTGATTACCCGCACAAACTGGTATCCATTGACGGACACGCCGTAATAAAGTCTTTAACCGAAAATGCCACTATCACCGCCGAGCAATTTTCCTACGATGTAGATAAAAACCGCATTTGGTCCGACACCAAAACAGTCATCACCCGCGGCGGGGCCAAGGTAACGGCCAAGGGCGGCGTGGAAACCGATTCCAAATTATCCAAAATTGAACTTAAAAAACAAAGAACCCGTTTGCCCGCGCGCACGGACGAATTAAAACTAAATAAGGATATCCTACACAAATGAAGACAAAATGGCTCCTTTTGCTCCCCTTGCTGGCAACCGTGGCGATTAGCGGCTGCCGGACGGTGCGCGCCCAAGGGCCGGAAATCAAAATTCCGCCCGCCAAAAAGCAACTCACGCAGGCCAAACGCAATTTAAAACAAAAAGCCGCCGTTAAAAAAATGCCCGAAGTGTTGGGCGGGCTTGTGCAAAGCGACAGTTGGGTGATTTACAAGGATAAACAGCAAGAGGAATTTAAGGGGCACGTTTCCTACGATAACGGGACGTACCGCTTCCGCTCCGATTACGCCTTGTCCGAGCGCGCCTTGAACCGCTTTACGGCCAAGGGACACGTCTATCTGCGCCAAGCCGAAAAGAACGCACCCGAATACCAGGCCTATGCCGACTACGCCCGCTACAACTACAAAACGCAAAAGGGCCTTTTAACCGCCAACAAGGGCAAACAAATCCGCCTGATTTACACGGATAAAAAGAACGGTACCGCCACCGCTTACGCGCAAAAGGCGGGGTTTGATTTAAACAAACAGATTTTTATTTTAGAGGGAAACGTCCGCGTCGTGCGCGACACGCCGCAAGGCCCGCAAACGCTCACCGCCGACAAGGCCACCTACCACCAGGCAAAAAACCATTTGCTCTTGGAGGGCGGCGCCTCGGCTTCGGACTCGCTCCGCACCTTGGAAGCCGACACCATCATTTACGACGGAAACAATAACGAGTCTTACGCCTATGGTTCCCGTCCGCTGGTGCACGGCACAAGTGAGGAAGGCACATTTGCTATAATAGCGGATAAGGTCCAGTCCGACAACGAAGGCAAAAAAATAATTTTAGACGGCAAGGTGCAGGGCTGGGCGGTCTCCCCCCGGCTCAACGAAGCCTCCGCCAACACCAAATTTTAGGGGTTTTTACTTATGGAACTGCGCAGCGAACAAATTGTAAAAGTTTACAAGGACCGTATGGTCGTAAAAGGGGTGGATATTCACGTTAAATCCGGCGAAATCGTCGGGCTCTTGGGCCCCAACGGAGCCGGAAAAACGACCTCCTTCTATATGATGGTCGGCTTTATCAGTCCCACCAAGGGCCGCGTGTTTATTGACGGCGACGACGTAACCAAACTGCCAATGTACGAGCGCGCCCGCCACGGCCTGGGATATTTGGCGCAGGAACCCACCATTTTTAAAGGCCTTACGGTAGAGGAAAATCTGCTGGCGGTGTTGGAGCGTATTTTGGACGACAAGCAAGAGCAAAAACGCCGCGTAGAAGCCCTGTTAAACGAGTTCGGCCTGACCAAACTGGCCAAGCAAAAAGCGTGGACGCTCTCCGGCGGAGAAAAACGCCGTATGGAAATTGCGCGCTGTATGATCAGCAACCCCAAAATCATTTTGCTGGACGAACCCTTTGTAGGCATTGACCCGATTACCGTGTCCGACCTGCGCCATATGATTTTTAAACTTAAAGACAAGGGTATCGGCGTGTTGATTACCGACCACAACGTGCGCGAAACCCTGCCGCTTACGGAACGCGCGTATTTGATTTACGACGGTAAAATTTTGGTAGAGGGCGACCAAAACACCTTGCTTAACGACGCCAACGCCCGCCGCCTGTATTTAGGGGAAGATTTTAAGATGTAAGGGGGCTCTATGAATCCGTTTTCCAGCGTAACCGAGGAACTCAAAAGCACTTTTGATAAAAAATTTTACGAAAAGGCCAAGTTTATCCCCTCCGCCACCGAAACGGTAGAACTCTTTTGCGCGTTTAAAGATTTTCTGTACCAATACCCCTTGGAGTGCACCGCGCAAAAGGCGTGCCCGGCATCGCTGGAACAACTGGCCGCCCGGCTAGAAAAACAGATTTTAAACTCGCTTTGCTTTCTGTGCAAGGAAAAGTCGGACTGCAATGCCTGCCACGCCCGAGCCCACCAACTGACGCAGAATTTTATTTTGGCCCTGCCCGATATCCAGCGCCTGCTGATTACCGACATTACCGCCGCCTACGAGGGCGACCCGGCCGCCGTAAATCCCGTGGAGCCGATCTTGTGCTATCCCGGTATTACCGCCATTACCTTACAGCGTATGGCCCATTTTTTACACAAAAACGGCGTGCGCTTAATTCCGCGCATTGTTACCGAATACGCCCATAATTTGACCGGAATTGATATTCACCCCGGTGCGGAAATCGGCTCCGGCTTTTTTATTGACCACGGAACGGGCGTTGTCATTGGCGAGACGTGCGTGATTGGCTCCAACGTAAAACTCTATCAGGGCGTTACCTTGGGGGCCAAGAGTTTCCCCTTAGACGAACACGGCAACCCCGTAAAAGGTATTAAACGCCACCCCAATATTGAGGACGATGTCATCATCTACGCCGAAACCACCGTGCTGGGCAACGTAACCATTGGCAAGGGCAGTGTTTTGGGCGCCAACAAGTGGATTACCCACGACGTCCCCCCTCACTCCCAAATATCCTAGCGGCCCGCTATTATCATTCCACAAAAAAAACAACCCGGAGACTTTTTACAGTGCTCCGGGGCAGTTTTATATGGAAAAAACTTCCTTACCAACCATTTTTAACGATATCACATCTCTCGGTAACTAAGGTACCTACACAATCAGTATCACCAACATTCCAAAAACCATAATGAGACAAATAGGTACAGGTACTCCCCTCCACGCAACTACTAGCGGGGCAAGGAACAGTAGGGTAGGAGGGCGCACATTCCGAGTAGCCACGATTATAAGTAGGGCCCCAATATATTTCCTTCTCAGATTCAAATGTCCACCCCATTTTCCAACACACAGTATCAGTGGTGGCGGCAAACGGGCAGCACTCGCTCTTATGTGCAGCCTTGTAAGTTGCATTAGCACAAGAAGAATTTACACACATATTCCTCTGGTATGTAGTACCTGCAGGACAAACACAAGCGCAAGTATCCCAATTCCAAGTACCCGAACTGCGCTCGCAAGACCGTCTTAAGTTACCTTCAGGGTCATTATGTTGACACGCACTTATAATGCACGCGCCTTCCTCATCCATAGTAGTATCCGCCGGGCAGGTACAGGAGCAAGTGGTGGTACTCCACGTCCCAGCCTTCCAATTCGGATTATGTCCGCCATCTTTACAACTTTGCGCACGGTCTGACACATCACGAGAAGTCATATCGCAAATAATTTCAATGCACGCGCCTTCCTCATCTATAGTAGTACCCGCTGGGCAAGTGCAAGAACAAGTATCCATACTCCAAACGCCCTTCTTCCAATGCGAATTATGTCCGCCCTGTTCACAATTTTGCGCACTGTAACGCACAGCGTCAGAGGTCATATCGCAAGTGGGGGTACAAGTACCCGTCCAATCGCCCATTACCCAAGCACCATTTTTGCATACGGCACTGCGCGTTTGGGTGCCGCTGTATCCCGCGCCACACGCTTTGGTTTCTGAGGCAGGTTCAGGTGTACAAGCAGAAATATCCCACTCTCCATATTCCCATTGACCATTGGAGGCATTGCAAGTAGCCGAACGCGTTTCCGTACCACACCCACTTTGGCAACTGCGGGAAACTACTTTTGAGGCTGTACATTCATAAGTTGGATCCGGGGTTTCTGGAACATCTGCCGCACACTCCGCGCCGCTCGTGTAGTCCGCTTTCGCGATAAGTTCACTGCACAAAGGATAATTTTTATTCAGTTTTGCGCATTGTTCCGCACTATCACAGCACAAGCGACCGTCCCGGTAAGACGGCATTTTTAATGTATAGCCGTATTTTCCTTTACTCTCCGCTTCTATCCCTGTGCTCTTTAACGTATAGTTAAAGTTCTTGGTACTTAACGAGGCCAAATTGACCGTGGCCGCGTCCGTGGTATAGTTTTTATCTAAGGCGCAGCGTTTTTCCTGTTCTGTGC
>NZ_DJOA01000009.1:0-47123 GCF_002437085.1 Candidatus Avelusimicrobium stercoris
GGCCGCCAGTTCAGGACGACGGGCCTTGTTTTATGTATTGTTGCCGTTTCTTTTGTTTGCGACATTGTAAAACAGTGTGGCTCTATTAACCA
Source organism: Candidatus Avelusimicrobium stercoris (assembly GCF_002437085.1). NCBI lineage: Bacteria > Pseudomonadati > Elusimicrobiota > Elusimicrobia > Elusimicrobiales > Elusimicrobiaceae > Candidatus Avelusimicrobium > Candidatus Avelusimicrobium stercoris. Next base: position 93 of record NZ_DJOA01000009.1, read on the forward strand.
AAGGGGCGCGGACAATCTGCCGCCCGCTAGGGTGCGGGCCGCAGTGTTCGGGGAACTCTCTTTTCGTAAGAGAACAACCAAGACAAACAACAGATTCCCGACTACGACCTTCGGGAATGACCCCTAAAAGGAAAATGCTTTTTCCTTATTGTCATCCCGGAGTGTTTTTATCCGGGATCTTGTTGTTGTCGTGGTTGTCATCCCCGAGGAATTTAGTCGGGGATCTGTTGTTTTACTTTTTCGTTTGGGGGCAACATTGCCAAAACAGTGTGGCTCTATTAACCAAAGGGGCGCGGAAAATCTGCTGCCCGCAGGGTGCGGCCTGCAAGGTGCGGCCCGCTAGGGCACTGTATTTGGTATAATTTGTATATGAGAAAACATACCTTTTTTGCGGGCTTTTTTGTGCTGTTTGGCTTGGGTACGGCGTTGGCGCAAACCACAGCGGCGGATACTGCCGCCCAGCCGGCGCAGACGATCAGCAAATCCTCGCTGGCCGCCAAGCACGCCGACAGTAAACTAAACGAAACTATCCTGCATAAAAGCGTGTTGAATTATTCCTTGCCGCCGGAACTGGTAGAAGTGGCCCAAAAGTGCGCGGCGGGGGAAACGGACGAGTGTTATTTTTCCTATAAAACCTTTGAAAACGCCGCCGATAAAAAACTGGCCGCCGCGGCCAATTTGGAACTGTCCGTTTTGTCCTTACAGCGCGGGCTCGTCAAGCAGGCTTTATCGTATATCAACCGCGCGTGCGAATTAAACCCGGATGACCCCTTTATGGAACTTACGCGCGGCTGGACGTATTTAGCCGCGGGCAAGTATAAAAAAGCGCGCAAATCGTTTGACGATTTAATGTACCTTACCGCCGATTTTGAATATGTCTCTTCTTCCAAAACGGGAAATGCGCTGGCGTGGTATTTAAGCGGAAATAAAGAGAAATCCGCCGCCGAGTGGCAATACTTATACACGGCTAACCCGTATAATATTTCGTTTGTGTCGTATATGCTGGGTAAAATAGCCTCGGAAATGAAGGCCTCGCGCCACTTGGCCCCTGTGTTTTTGCAACAGTCTTTAACGCACGACAGCAAGAACTATGCCGCCGCGGAACTTTTTGCCAAATTATCCGAAAAAGATAAAAATAAACTCCGTTCTTGGCAGTATTACGCCACCTTGTACAGTTTGGACCCGGATAATAAACAACTGGCTAAAAAAATCGCCAAATATTCCAAGGAGTTTGGCAACAAGAGCATTGATTATCTGTTCTATTTGCGCTTGGACCAGCCTATTGTGCACGAACTGCCCTCTACGCCCTCGCCCAAAATCAAAATGGCGCTCTACGCCAACCGCGAACAAGTGCCGCAAAAATTGCAGGCGATTTCTTTTCAACCCTCGGGCACGGCGGTAGTATCGGACGAAAAACTGGGCGAAGTGCTGCGCGTGCCGTCTTACATAGACAAACAGATTGTGTTTAACCCGCAAACGGGCGGCGTGGACTTGCAAAACGCCAAGGGGCATATTGAATTTTCCGCCAAACGCCCGTTCACCGTTTCGCTCGTGCACCCGGAGAGAACCTTGCTTATCAAAAACGCGCAGGCTGAAAATATTTTTGCGGCGGATTTGAGCGATAAAGAATTGCAGGGAGAACTTATTGTTGTGCCTGCTTCGGACGGGTTTATTCTTATTAATAATTCAAACGCCGAAGATTTAATCCCGGCCCTGCTGGCCTCCCGCGTGCAGAGCATTACGCATCCGGCGGCGTTGGAAGCCTTTGCCGTGGTGCTCCGCTCGGCCCTGTTGCAGGCGGCGGAAGAACATAAAAACGAGCCCTATTTTATTACCGATAACGATACCGATTTTAAGTTTAAAGGGATTAACCTTATCTTTAAAACGCTTTTGGACGCCTCCAAAGAGTCCGCCAAAATCCGCCTCACGCAGGCACAGGCGGGCTCGTACGATGATTGCGGCGTCCTGTCCGCGGACCAAATCCAAAACACCGCGGATAAACCGGGCTATATTTTCTCGCCCGCCAACGTAAGCAAATATCTTTTATCTAACCCGCCGGCGGATTTATTTTCCCGCCCGCAGGACCCGACCCAATGGTCCGGCATTAAATGGATGTATGTTTACGACGGAAAAGAGATTCAAAACCGTATCGCCTACAAACAAAATATCGGCAAATTGCGCGCCATTACGCCTACTTCGCTAACGCCTAACGGGCGCATTTTGTCCATACGGTTTGAAGGCAGCAAAGGTTCGTACGAAGCCAACACCCCGCAGGAAGCCGCGTTTATTTTAAGCGCCGGCACGATGCGCTCCAACCTGTTTGATATTGTACCGCTCTACAAGGGCAAAAATATCAAAAGCGTCTTGGTGCGCGGTTATGACACGGGGCTTGGGTATGGGCTGTGCTTGCAGGGCGCGGACGGTTTAGCCAAGAAAGGTATGGATTATAAAGGAATTATTAAATATTACTTCCCCAACGCCCGTATCTTAAATACCACCACAGGGACGATTAATTAAATGGAAAAGACAAAAATTCTGTACTTTATTACCCGTATGGACCAGGGCGGCGCGCAGGCCAGCGTGCTGACTACGCTAAAAACCATCAATAAGCAGCAGTTTGATACGTATTTGGCGGCAGGCCCCGGCGGACGGCTGGATTTTAAACTCAAAAACGACACGAGCCGCGTGTTTTTTATCTCCGCCTTGCGCCACGATATCCGCCCGCGCTATGTGTTCCACGATATGTGGGCCGTGTGGCAAATGGGCCGCATTTTGCGTAAAGTGAAACCCGATATCGTGCACACCAACGCCCCCAAAGCGGGCGTGCTGGGGCGTATTGCCGCGCGCTTATTCTGGCGCAAGGCCAAGGTGGTCCACACCTTCCACGGATTGGGCTTTGCCAAGGAGCACGGCGAAAGACGGTTCAAATTCTTTGTGGCGGTGGAAAAATTCTGCGCGCGCTTTACCGACGTGCTCGTGTTTGTTTCCCGCCGTAACGCCGCCGAGGCCAAGCAACTGGGCATTGGCAAGGGCGTGCGGACGGAACTCATCCGCGCGGGGATTAATTTTAACCCCATTTTGCCCTTAAAGTTTGACCCGGCCGCCAAAAAGGCCTCCTTAAAAATTCCGGCCAATGCCAAGGTGGTATTGGCGCTGGCTAACTTTAAACCGCTTAAAAACCCGATTCATTTTGTGCTGGCCGCTTACAAGGTGCTCAGCCAAATGAAGAACGTCTATTTCATTTTTACGGGCGAGGGGCCGCTGAAAGAAACGGCTGAAAATTTGGCTAAAAACTTGGGGATTGAAAAGCAGGTGCTCTTCCCCGGGTGGAGAAGCGACGCTTTGGAACTGTTGGCCATTAGCGACGTGTATGCCAGCGTGTCCTTGCGCGAGGGGCTGCCGATGTCGCTGTTGGAAGCGATGGCAATGCGCGTGCCCGCCGTCTGCTACGACGTGGACGGTATCGGCGAGGTGATTACCAACAACAAGACGGGCTTCTTGGTAAAACCCAACGACATTAACACCTTTGCCGATAAGTTAAAGGTGCTGTTGCGCCACGCCGCCTTGCGCGAACGCTTTGAAGCCGCGATTGACCACCGCGATTTTTCGGAATTTACGGCTTCCACAATGGTTAAAAAGCAGGAACGCTTGTACCGCAGTTTGGTTCCGCCTACCAAAAAGAACGGCGGCAAACGGCGTTTTTTCCGCCGCCGCTACCGCAAACCCGCCAAAAAATTTACTCAGGGAGATAAATAATGGATTACGCAATTAACGAAATGGAGCAGGAAGTTCTCAATACAACCCGGGAACTGGCCCAAAAGAAATTAAAACCCCTGCGTGCCGAAATGGACGCGAAGGAACAGTTTTCCAAGGAAATGCTGGAAGAATATAAAAAGTCCGGCATTATGGGGCTGTGGCTGCCCGAAGAATACGGGGGACTCGGCGGCGGGATTACCTGCCTGGCTATGGCGTTTGAAGAACTTTCGCGCGTGTGTGCCGGGCTTGCTTTAACGCCGGGTACGAGTGCTTTGGGCGCAATTCCGATGTTTTTAGCCGCCACCAAGGAACAGCGCGAACGCTGGTGCCCCGATTTGGCTTCCGGCAAAAAATTGTGGGCCTTTGCGTTGACGGAACCCGAAGCCGGCTCCGACGCTACCGCCCTCAAAACTACCGCCATTAAGGACGGTGATTTTTATGTGGTAAATGGTACCAAGCACTTTATTTCCACGGGTAAGGAAGCCGATTTTTACACCGTAGCCGTAAATACCAACCCGGCCCGCGGGGCGCGCGGTATTTCGCTCTTGGTTATTGAAAAGGGCACGCCCGGTTTTTCCTTTGGTAAAAAAGAGGAAAAAATGGGTATCCGCTCCAACCCCACTTACGAACTGATTTTTGAAAATGTCCGCGTACCGAAAGCCAACCTGTTGGGCAGCGAGGGCCGCGGACTGCTCTATTTGCAGGAAACCTTGGACTATTCCCGCCCCGGTGTGGCCGCGCAGGCCGTAGGCATTGCGCAGGGCGCGCTGGACGAGACGATTCCCTACTTGCGCACACGCAAACAATTCGGACAGCCGATTATCACGTTCCAGGCGTTGGGCCACAAGGTGGCGGAACTCGCCGCCAAGACCGAAGCCGGCCGCGCGCTGGTGTATTCGCTCACGCACCGTATGGATACGGAATATTTGCCCGCCGTCAAAAACGCTTTGGCTAACGGTACCACGGTACACGACGAACTCAAAAAATTAAAGGGCGCGCGCTGGACCAAATACAGCGCCGAGGCCAAGTTGTTCTGCTCCAACGTGGCTATGGAAGTGGCCGACGAGTGCGTAACGCTTTGCGGCGGGGTGGCGTATATGCGCGATTTCCCGCTGGAAAAGTATATGCGCGACGCCAAAATTACCCAAATTTACGAGGGCACCGTGCATATTCAAAAGAACGAAATCATCACGGCGCTTATTAAAGAATACGCCGCCAAAGGCGACGAGGAGTAAACTTTTATGCACATTGTAGCCTGTGTTAAACAAACCCCCAAATCCGATAATGTAAGAATTGACCCGGCCACCGGGTGCTTAATCCGCTCCGGCGCCGCCAGCGCGATGAACCCCTTTGACGAATACGCCTTGGAAGAAGCCGTAACCTTAAAGGAACAAGAAGGCGGTGTGGTGTCTGTGATTACAATGGGCCCTCCGCAAGCCGAAGCCGTTTTGCGCGACAGCGTAGCCCGCGGCGCGGATTACGTCTATCAACTGGGCGATATGGCCTTTGCGGGCTCGGACACTTGGTCCACCAGTTATGCCTTGTCCAAGGGAATTGAAAAAATTAACGCTATCCGCCCCGTGGATTTGATTATCTGCGGCAAACAAACCAACGACAGCGATACTGGCCACATTGGTCCGCAAATTTCCGCTTGGCTCAAAATGCCCAACGCGGCGTTTGTTAAAAAAGTGGTGGAAGTAAAAGAAAAATCTATCGTCGTAGAACGTTTGACCGAGGACGGAAGCGAAGTGGTGGAACTGCCGTTCCCGTGCGTGCTGTCCGTGGTAAAGGAAATCAACAGTCCGCGCGTAAGAAGCGTAAAGGGCCGTATGCTTGCCAAACGGGCCGAAGTTACCAAGTGGACGGCGGACGATATCGGCGCGGATAAAACCAAACTGGGGATGAAGAACTGCCCCACCCGCGTGGTAAAATCGTTCGTGCCCAAGCGCGAGGTTTGCTCCGTGGCCATAGAGGGCGCCAATGGCAAGGAAAAAGCCTCCAATTTGGTTAAAATTTTAAAGGATGCCAAGTATATTTAAGGATAAAACAATATGAAAGATTTTAAAAATGTTTGGATTTTTGCCGAAGCGCAGCGCGGTAAATTGAGCCCCACCGCCCTGGAACTTTTGACAGCCGGCCGCAAACTGGCCGACGATTTGGGCGAAAAATTGTGCGCGGTGTTGCTCGGTTATCAAGTGGAACACTTTGCCAAGGATTTGTTTGAGCACGGCGCTGACGTGGTGTATGTGTGCGACGATAAAGCCCTGGAAAACTATGTAGATGATATCTATGCCAAAACCTTGACGGGGATGATTGAAATGTATAAGCCCAACAAGTTTTTGCTCCCGGCTACCAATATGGGCCGTTCGCTATCGGCCAAGACGGCGGTGTTTGTGGGGACCGGGCTGACTGCGGATGCCACGGAAGTGGTTATCAATAAAGAGGACGGGCAACTCCACGCCACGCGCCCGACCTTTGGCGGCAACTTAATGGCCACCATTACCTGTGCTTACACTCGCCCGGAGATGTGTTCCTTGCGCCCGATGTCTTACGAAAAGGCCGCTTTGCAGGCGGGCCGCACGGGCGAAGTGGTAAAATTCCCGTTTGATGCGGCGAAATATACCTCGCTTGCGCACTTTATCAAGTTTATTAAAAGCGAGGGCGAAGGCCTGGACCTTTCGGAAGCCGAAGTAATCGTGGCCGGCGGCCGCGGTGTAGGCAAGGCGGAAGGATTTTTATTGCTTAAAAAATTGGCGGACCGCTTGGGTGGTGCCGTGGCGGCTTCCCGCGCGCCGGTGGACAGCGGGTGGATTGATTACCGCTACCAAATCGGTTTGACGGGTCGCACGGTAAAGCCGAAACTTTACATTGCGTGCGGTATTTCGGGCCAAATCCAGCATATGGCCGGGATGAGCGGCTCCGACGTGATTGTAGCCATTAATAAGGACGCCGAAGCCCCGATGATGAAGGTGGCCAATTATGCGGTGCAGGGGGATTTGTATGATGTAATCCCTGCGATGTTGGAAGCCCTCAAATAACGGCCTGTTGTAGTCTTATTTTATGCCCGGTGCAGAGATGTTTTTCTGCTCCGGGTTTTTTTATGCACTTTTGGCGTGTAGAAAGTGTTTGTTGGTGTTTGACCGAACGGCAACAACCCAAAAGGTAGATTCTGAAACAAGTTCAGAATGACCCATAATTTTTATGACGACTAAAAAATGTAGTTTTTGTCGTTGTTTTTTCGCTGTTTATTGTAAAGGGCTTGACCCGTTTTTTTTTTTTGATAAATTAGAGAGAGAACACGCTTTCCGTACCCGGATGTATCCGCTGTATAAAAACTCGTATAAAAGACTGTTTTGCTCAAATATAAAGGCTTTAATAAGGAGAAAAAATGAAAGGATTTATTACTAGTTGCCGTGCGGCCACCCCAAGCAGACGTCATTCCGTAAGGTTTCTGTACGGAATCTCGCCGTTTCGCAACAACAGATTCTGGACTACAACTTTCCAGAATGACGCTACTAGTATAAGTGGCCGCACGGTAAATACCTCTATTTTGTCATTCCCGAGAGTTTTAGTCGGGAATCTGTCGTTATTTAAAAAAGAAAATGACAACAACAGATCCCCGACTACGACCTTCGGGGATGACAACTACAACGACGACAACAGATCCCGTATAAAGACACTACGGGATGACAACACTCCGCGGACCACATCCCTAGCGGGCCGCTCCACACTCGGAAATGACATTATTATAAAAAAAAGAGGTCATCCTGAACTTGTTTCAGGATCTACTGCTTGGGTTGTTAGCAGCGGTTTTACTCTCATAGAACTCCTAGTAGTCGTTCTCATTATCGGCATATTGGCGGCGGCTGCGTTGCCGTCGTACCGGGTGGCGGTGGGGACCAGCCGGGTAGCCACGATGTACGCCCTTGTGCGCGCGGTGGACCAAGCGCAACAGCATTTTTATATGCAAACGGGCCGCTATGCCAGTAATTTGGATTCGCTGGTTATTTCAATGCCTGCCGGGTTTACAAAAACGACTAGTAGTATCCAGAACAATAAAATGAGTTGCGGATTCATATCAACTGAAGCCGGAAAAGCATTTCGGTGTAATGACCGGACACTTCCTGTGAGTTTGGAAAAATATCATCACGACAGATATTTTATTTGTTGGGCTAATATTGGTGATAATTTAGGGAATAGAATTTGTTCCAATATTTCTGGGCAAGACAAATGGGTATCCCAAAATTCTTCGCAAGCTGCATATACGATTTATTAAAAAACCCGCGGGATAAAATCCAGCGGGGTGATATAAAGTCCCATTTTTTTACATTGTTTTGCCAAATTCCAAGGCTTCTTTCAGTTTGCCTGTTTTGATAATTTCGCCCGGCGCACCTACGCCGCCCGCCAAAACCATACCGCGGTCCTTCCAGCCCAAATAGTTGGCAATGCTGTGATAGGTGGCTTTTAGCCCGTCATAGTCGCCGTCTTTTTCGGTGCCTTCGGCCGCGGCCAGCAGAACGCACTCTTTAATTTTCAGTTTGCGCGGGGCAATGTCCTTCATATACGCATACAATTTATCAATAGCGGCCTTTAACTGCGCGCTCATCGTAAACCAATACAAGGGTGTGCAAAATACCAGCATATCGGCCTCTTCCAACATCGGGGCCAATTTGTCAAAGTTATCTTTAAACACGCACGGCTCCTTGGCGGACCAGCATTTGTCGCACGCGTGGCACGGAAGCACCGGGTGAAAAGCCGTCTCAAACACTTTTACCGTGTGGCCCGCAAATTTGGCCCCTTGAATAAACGCATCCGCAAGGAGAGCCGAATTGCCCAGTTGGCGCGGGCTGCCCGTAAGCACTAAAATATTTTTACCCATATAAAAAAGTCCTCCAAACCCTCCGCCCTTTTAAGCGGAAAAAGAATATTTAGATTATAGTTTTTTACCTGCGTTTTGGCAAGTATAAAAAAGTCCGTTTTTCCCAATACAAAAAACGCCCCGCAAGCGTATGAAAAATTGATAAAATATACCTATGCAAACTACTATCTGCGCCTTGGCCAGCGGTATGGGCGGAGCGGTGGCGTTAATTCGCCTCTCCGGCCCGCAGTCGCTCGCCTTATTTTTAACGCTTGCCCACCGCCAAACGGCGCCCGAGCCGCGCAAACAAATTTTCTGTACGCTTTACGACGGCGGCGAAGTGCTGGATAAAGCCTTGGTAACGTATTTTAAAGCCCCGCACTCTTACACCGGCGAGGACGTGGTGGAATTTGCCGTTCACGCGTCGCCTTATATTAAGGGGCGGCTTTTGGAACTGCTGTGCGAAAACGGGGCCACTATGGCGCGGCGGGGGGAATTTTCCCAACGGGCGTTTTTAAACGGGAAAATGGACCTTGTGGAAGCGCAGGGCCTGTGCGATTTGATTGCTTCGGGCAATAAACAAGCGCACAAACTGGCTATGGACTCGCTGGACGGAAAATTGTCCGCGCGCCTGGCCGATATGAAGACCAAACTTTCCGAACTTTTGGCGCAAATAGAGGTCCGCTTGGACGATGTGGACGAGGAAATGACGCCGCTGTCCGATGGGTTTGTATCGGGCGAAATAAACGCGGTACTGGCGCATATCAAGGCTTTGGCGGACACCTTTTCCGTCGGAAAATATATTAAAGACGGCCTCAAAACCGCTATCGTTGGCGCACCCAACAGCGGCAAATCCAGTTTGCTAAACGCCCTTGTCGGTTTTGACCGGGCAATAGTTTCCGCCGCTAGCGGAACCACGCGCGATACGGTGGAAGAAACGCTGGAAATTAACGGGCAAAAAATCATTTTGACCGATACCGCAGGCATCCGCGAACACGCCCTGGACCCGGCGGAAAAAGAAGGTATGAAGCGCAGTTTGCGTGCAATGCAGGGCGCGGACCTGATTTTATTTGTGTTGGATTCTTCCCGCGCGCTTACGCAAGAGGAAAAAGATTTATGGCAGGATATCCGCCGCCAACAAAAGCGCACCCTTATCGTACTGAATAAAACCGATGCCGTCCAACCCCCGGTTTGCCCGCTGGCGGAGTGCGGAAATTATACGGTTTTGCCCGTATCTTGCAAAACGGGCGACGGGTTAAATGATTTAAAACAGGCCATTACCGCCGACATTACCGAAGCGCAAACGGCGGACGGGCTAATGATTTCCAACCTGCGCCATTACGAGGCATTAATCAACGCACAAACCGAGTTGGAAAGCGCGTTAATCCGCTTGTCCGCCCACGCGGGGGGCGAAATTTACGCCGAACACCTGCGCCGCGCGCTTAATTATTTACAAGATTTGATTGGAGAGGTAACCCCCGATGACGTACTGGGGATTATCTTTTCCAAGTTCTGTATGGGGAAATAAATGTTTGTTTGTGAAGATAAGTATGACGTGATTGTAATTGGGGGCGGGCACGCCGGGTGCGAAGCCGCCTTGGCTTCGGCCAAATTAGGGGCTAAAACGCTCCTGCTTACCCAAAGTTTAGATACGGTGGCCCAAATGTCCTGCAATCCGTCCATTGGCGGAATTGCCAAAGGGCAAATTGTGCGCGAAATTGACGCCTTGGGCGGTGCTATGGGCCGCGTAACGGACCACGCCGCCCTGCATTACCATATGCTTAATACGGGCAAGGGCCCGGCGGTGCACTCTCCGCGCGTGCAATGCGATAAAAAAGTTTACCAGTTTACCTTTAAACACTTTTTGGAATTACAGCCCAATTTGGACATTATGCAGGACGAAGCCGTCAAAATTTCTACCTCGGATAACGGCGTAAACGGCGTACTGACCTTGCGCAACACCTTTTACCATACCAAGGCCGTTGTACTGACGACGGGCACTTTTTTGGCGGGGACCATACACATCGGTACCGAAATGTTTAAGGGCGGGCGCTATAATGATATGCCTTCTGACGGACTTGCCAAAAATTTACGCGAGGATTTACATTTGCATATGCTGCGCTTTAAAACGGGTACGCCGATGCGTATTAACGCGCGCGGGCTGGATTATTCCAAATTCCGCTTGCAGCCGTCGGATAACCCGTTGCAGCCGATATCCCACTTTACCGATGTAAAAGCCCAACAACAGCGCCAGTTTTTAAGTTGCCACATTACCCGTACCACTTTGGAAACGGATAAAATTCTGCGCGCCAATTTCCAACGCTCGGCTATGTACAGCGGGCATATCCACGGGATGGGGCCGCGCTATTGCCCGTCGGTAGAGGATAAAATTAAAAAATTCCCCGATGTTACCAGCCACCCGCTGTTTTTGGAGCCTGAGGGCTTCCACACGGAGGAATATTATATACAGGGCTTTTCTACCAGTATGCCCGAGGATGTGCAGCGCGCCTTGATAAAGTCCGTGCCGGGTATGGAAAAAGCCTCTATCACCCGCCCCGGTTACGCGGTGGAATACGACTTTTCCGACCCGCGCGATTTGTTCCCGTCCCTGGAAAGCAAACTCGTGCCCAACTTGTTTTTAGGCGGGCAGATTAACGGTACGACCGGTTACGAAGAAGCCGGCGGACAGGGGTTAATGGCGGGTATCAATGCGGCCTTAAAAACCTTGGGCAAGGAGCCCTTTGTTCTGCGCCGCGATGAAGCCTATATCGGCGTACTCATTGACGATTTGGTAAATAAGGGCGTAAACGAGCCCTACCGTATGTTTACTTCTCGCGCCGAATACCGCATTTTACTGCGTAACGACAATGCGGACTTGCGCTTAATGCCCCACGCCTTTGAACTGGGGTTACTGGAAGAAAAATATAAAGCGCCGTTTGAAAAATACCGCGCCTTGTGCGAGAAATTAATTGAACACCCCGGCGCGCAAGTGGACGAAACCGACGAGGATTTGTTCCCGTGGACGGTGGAAAAAGCCCGCACCCACGCCGATATTCACAATAAATACGCAGGATACTACGAGCGTAACAAAAAGGATGCCGAAAAACTGGCGGAAATGGATAATATCAAAATCCCGGAAGGGTTTGACCCGTCCTCCGTGCGCGGCATTTTGTTTGAAAGCGCCCAAAAACTGCGCGAGGTAAAACCGCAAAACTTGGGGCAGGCCGGGCGTATCCCGGGTGTAACCCCGGCGGATTTACAGTTGCTGGCGGTGCATATTGAACGCTACCGGAGACTCAAAAATGCTCAAAACGCTGACTGATTTTGCTAAAACGCTTAATTTGCCACTTACCCAGGCGCAGGCTGAAAAAATGCTGGCCTACGCCAACTTGGTTTGGGGCAAAAAGGACTTTTTAAACTTAACTAGCGCGGCTGATTTAAACGAGGTTATCACCCGCCACATTTGCGACGGCCTTACCGCGGCGGCCAAAATAAACGGCCTGATACACGCTAAAAAGGTGGCCAGCCCGCAGGCGGCCGACGTAGGCGCGGGGGCCGGGTATATTGGTATTACGGTGGCGCTTGCCTTGCCGGAAATTCAGGTAACGCTGGTGGAAAGCATTGAAAAGCGTTGCTCATTTATGAACTGGGCCCTTATGCAACTGGGCGTTAAAAACGCTAAGGTAAAACAGGCCCGCTTGGGGCAGGGGACTTCGTTTCAATTTGATTTTGTAACTGAGCGTGCTATGGGCCAACTGCCCGATATATTGGAAATTTGTTTAAGCGCGCTTAAACCGGGGGGAGTGTTTATTGCTTTTCAGGGCGAACACCCGCAGGCGGATATGTGCCACCCGGAAAAATACCAAGGAATTTTGCTCGGCGTAGAGCGTTATACCTTGCCGGATGACGGTAAAAAGCGTCATTTGGCGTTGTTTGGAAGAATTTAATGGATACCTTTAAAAAGTTAGCCTGTCTTGCGCTGATACTTGCGGTGATGTTGTGCACGCCGCACGTGTTGCGCTCGTTCGGGCTGACGGCCAAGGACGTGGTAAACGCCTTGTTCTCGGAAACGCCGCGCGAGGATGCCGTTCCGCTCCCGGTGCCCGAAAAGGAAGCCCCGGCTCCCGCCGTGGACCCCAACCGCGGGCACGCGCGCGAAAACCGGCCCGATATTTCGGTGCCGCCCCCGGCTTCGGCCTCGGCTGTGGAATATTCGCCCGAGGAGGAAAAGAAATTTAACGAAATGATTTCCGGTTTGGAACACGTGGCTTTAAATGCGCCCAAGAGCGAAGGGGCCGCCTTGGAAGCCGTACCCGTTCCGGCCTACCGCCCGACGGATTCCGCGCACAAGGTGCGTTGGTCTCCGCCGCCGCCCGGCTTTTTAACGGCAGATACGTTTAACTATTTAATTTACCGCGAAAAAAATCCCGTTACGGAAAACATCAAAACGGTGTTGGATACGATTCACGGTAATTTGATGCTGGATTTAACCCCGTTTACGCTGGTTATCAAGCCCAACAAAATTTTGGTTATGCTGTTTGGCGAAAAGGACAGTTATATGAGTTTTACCAAGCGTCCGGCGTGGTCGGGCGCGTCTTCGGACTTGCGGGCCGATACAATGTATGTAATAGAGGGCAATAGTTTTTACCCGCTTTCCGTACACGAACTGACCCACTTGTATTTTGACGGGTACTTCTTGCCTACGATATCCCCGTTGTGGCTGTCCGAGGGGATGGCGGTATATATGCAGATTTACGCCACCAAGCAAAAGCCCAGTTGGGTGGACAGAAGCCTCTTGCGCATTGTGCAGGGTACTTATATTCCGCTGGAAGAAATGACCCAAACCGAGGATTTAAGCCAATACCCTAACGATAAAGCGGAACTGTGGTACACGCAGGCGTATAGTTTGGTGGATTATTTGTTAAACTCCCGCACGCGGGACGAATTTTATAAATTAAGCACGGAAATAAAGGCCAAAACCCCTTTGCATCAGGCCTTGTACCGCGCGTTCGGTATGCCCTTTAATAAGGTGAGCGTATTGGAAAATGTGTGGCTGCACGATTTGCAAAAGGCGTATCAGGCGGGCAAACTGGTTTCGCCCCAAAAAACGCCCGCACCGCAGAAGCCGGCCGCTGCTAAAAAGCCGGAACCTGCCAAACAGCCGCAGGCCGCCACTAAACCGGCCCCCAAACCGCAGCCCAAAAAGGCGCCCCAGCAAACGAAGATTAACAAATTGCAAATGGTGCCTGTGATGAAGTATTAGGAGAATTTTATGACAGAACAACTTTGGACCCATATCCCCATTATGGCCGCGCAGATAGCGGACTATTTGCTTACCAATTTTGAAGGCACTTATATTGACGGTACCTTGGGCCTTGGCGGGCATACCAAATATTTTTTAAGCCACTTGGGCGCGCGTGCGTGCGTGTTGGGCTTTGATAAGGACGAGGAAGCCCTGAAAATGGCCCAAGAACGCGTAAACGACCCGCGTTTAAAAGCGTTTCACAAAAGTTATACCGAGGCCCCGTCGGTGCTGAAAGAATTAAATCTTCCGGGGGCGGACGGCGTGCTGTTTGATTTGGGGTTGAGTTCTTACCAGTTGGATAACCCGGCGCGCGGATTTAGCATTTTGCGCGACGGCCCCCTGGATATGCGCTTTGACAAGCAAAATCCGTTAAGTGCGGCCGTTATCGTAAACACTTGGCCAATGGCGGAATTGGAGCGCGTTTTGACCCAATACGGCGAGGAACGCAACGCTACCAAACTTGCGCTTGCCATTATGCACGCCCGCAAGGAAGCCCCCATTGAAACCACCCAACGCTTAAAAGAGGTGGTGGAAACGGTGTACGGCCCTAAACGCGGTAAAACGCACCCGGCCACGCAAACCTTTCAGGCGTTGCGTATTGCCTGTAACCGGGAATTAGAATCGGTGGAGCAGGTGCTCAACTCGCTGGCGGAAATCATTAAGCCGGGCGGCCGGGCGGCTATTTTAACCTTCCACTCGTTGGAGGACCGCTTGGTAAAGACCCATTTTAAGGCCTTGGCGCAAAGCGGGGAGTGGAAACTGGTTACCAAGCACGCCCTCGCGCCGGATTACGCAGAAGTCCGCCAGAACCGCCGTGCCCGCAGCGCCAAATTGCGCGTAATTGAAAGAGTGAAGAAATGAAATACTTTGTGTTATTATTTATCTTGTGTTTGTTTGGTTTTATGGTGGCGGCGATGCGTATTGAAATTAACCGCTCGGGCCGGGCTATCAGCCAAGTGCAAAACGAGGTGGAAATTAAAGAAGCCCGCAACCAATATTTGGAACTGGAAATTGCCCGCTTGTCCGGGCCCCAGCACGTTACGGCTTACGCGCAGGAAAAGTTGGGTTTAGTACCTGCCAAGCCGCACGAAATTATTATTTTGGACGATAAATAAGTATGTTTAAAAGACCCCTCTCATCCCCGGATGTATTTAACGTCAAAAGCCGGATGAAGATTGCCGTAAGGCTCATTTTAGTTGCGCCGCTGCTGATTTTTTGCAAACTTTTTTATATGCAAACCTTTCAGCACGACGAGTTTTCGGATAAGGCGGAGCGCGCCATTTATAACTATCTGGCCGAAGACCGCCTGCGCGGAAAAATTCTGGATGTAAACGGGCGCGTGTTGGCTGAATCGGTCCGCACGCACTCCTGCGGCATAAATAAACGCTATGTAAAGAATAAAGACAAAACAGTAGCCTTTTTATCCGAAACCTTGGGTTTACCCAAATCATTTATTTTAAATAAATGGAAGACTTCGGCCAATTTCTTTTTTTTAGCGAAGAAAATCAAGCCGGATAATTACATTAAAATTTCTCAAATTATGCGCACTTCGCTGGGGCAAGGTTTGGAACTTTCTCCTGAATACACGCGTATTAACCCGTATAAGGATAGCGCGTTGGATATTATTGGAAAGTCAAACTCCAAAAACTTGGGGCTCTCCGGCGTGGAGCAAATGTTCAACCGTGAACTCAGCCAGGATATCAGCAAAAAGCGCGCCAAACGCGCCCGCCGCGGCGAAATCATTTACGATAGAAAATTAAAAGAGGAACTTTCCGTCGCTAACGTTTATTTGACGATAGACGAGGTCGCCCAGTTCTATGCCGAAACCGCCCTCAAACGCGCGGTGGATTCCGTAGGGGCCGAACACGGCATTGCAATTGTGCAGGAACCGAAAACGGGCAAAATTTTGGCCGCCGCTTCCTACCCGGTTATAGACGGTCAGTCCTTGGCGTTCCAATTTACGTATGAGCCGGGCTCCACTTTTAAAACGATTGCGGTTTCCTCGGCGCTGGATGCGGGCGTCGTCAGCGTTACGGACAGTATTGATATGGAAGGCCGTCGCTGGGAAGTGGCCCGCGGGGTCGTTGTGCGCGATAACCAGCACAAAAAAGATTTCCTGTCTATTCCCGAGATTATGCAACTTTCCTCTAACATAGGCGCCGGGAAAATTGCCGTAGAATTGGGAGCCAAAAATCTGTTCTATTATATTAAGGCCTTTGGTTTCGGCACCAAGACGGATATTAACTTTAACGGCGAGTCCAAGGGCAATGTGCCCCCGTATAACAAATGGACCAAAGTAGATACCGCCACTAAGGGGTATGGCTACGGGGTGGCCGTTACGCCTATCCAGTTGATTAACGCCTATTCCGCGGTGGCAAACGGCGGCGTGCTGATGCAGCCGCATCTGATTGACCGCATTGAATACGCGGGCGGCAAGGTGGAAAAACTTTCCAAACCCGTAAAAATCCGCCGCGTCTTGCGCGAGGAAACCTCCCAAACGATGATAAAAGTGTTGGAAAGCGTGGTAGAGGCCGGCTCGGGTAAGCGCGCGCGCATTACGGGCTATACCGTGGCCGGAAAAACGGGTACGGCTGAAAAATTGAGCAAAGAGGGGGGATACGCCAAGCGCAGCCATATTGCTTCATTTTGTGGTTTTGTGCCCGCCAGCGACCCGCAATTTACGATTTTGGTAGTGTTGGATAACCCCGCCAAATACACCTTTGGCGGTACTGCCGCCGCTCCGGCGTTTAAAGAAATTGCCGAGCGGCTGCTCGCCTTAAAGGGCGTTCCACCCGACCAGTTGGACTTTGAGCCGGGCACCAAGATTTGATTTAGTAAGGAGACCGTATGAAACTTAATTTGTCTGTCCGCAAAATTGCGGAAATTACCGGAGCGGAACTTATTTCACCCGCGCCGGACACACTTGTAACCGCTTTTGTTACCGATTCGCGCGTGGTGGCCCCGGGCGATGCGTTCATCGCCTTGAAAGGCCAAAAGCACGACGCCCGCAAATTTATCCCCGATGTGCTTGCCAAAGGGGCAAGCGTTATCTTGGCCGAAAAAGGTTTTGACGTGCCCAAAAATTCCAAGGCGTCCTTTTTGCTAGTGGACGATTCGTTAAAGGCGCTCCAAGCCCTTGCCAAATACCACCGCTTAAACAGTACCTTAAAGGTAGCCGCCATTACGGGTTCCAACGGTAAAAGCACCACCAAACAAATGCTTCGCGCCATTTGCGAAACCGCGGGCGAAACGGCCGCCAATATGGGCAATTTTAACAACCAGTTCGGTGTGCCCTTTTCCTTATTGGAAATCCAGCCCAAACACAAATTTGGCGTGTTTGAACTGGGGGCTTCCCACCCTGGCGATATTTTGGAAACGGCCTCTTTGGCAGTGCCGGATGTGGCGGTAATTACCAATGTGGGGCCGTCCCACTTGGAATTTTTCCACGATTTGGAAACCATTTATAAAACCAAAACCGAAATTGCCCAATGTTTAAATTTCGGCGGAACCTTGGTGTATAATGCCGACGATGAATATTTATCCCGCCTGAAAACGGAGTTTAAGGGTAAAAGTTTGTCCTTTGGCTTCCATCCGGGGGCGGACTTGCAGATTTTAGATACCGAAAAATTCTCGTTTACCTATAAAGGCGAAGCCTATGTGCTGGATTTGAATTTGGCCCGCCACGACAAGTTAAACGCTGCGGCGGCCGCTGCGGCGGCTATTGCCTTAGGCCTGTATATGGATAACGTAAAGAAAGGGCTGCTTTCCTTTACGCCGATGCCGATGCGTATGGAGCATTTGCATAAAAACGGCGTGGGATTTATCTTGGATTGCTACAACGCCAATCCGGCCAGTATGAAGAACGCCCTGGAAATTTTGGGCCGCGCTTGCGACGAACCGCGCGTAGCGGTGCTGGGTGATATGAAGGAATTGGGAGAAACATCCAAGGAATACCACCGCCTGGTGGCCAGAGAGGTGCTTGATAACCACATTAATTATTGCTTTTTAGCGGGGCCGGAAATGAAATACGCCTACGAAAAATTGCAAACCGCGCCGGGCGTAAAGGTATTTTACGCCGAAACGCCCCAAGGCTGGACGGGCGAGTTAAAAAAGGTGCTTGCCAAGGGGGGAACCTGCCTAGTAAAAGCGTCCCGCTCTATGAATTTTGAAAATATTTTAAAGGAGATTTAACCCGTGCTTTATTATTTATCGCAATTTACTGATAATCTCAGTTTTTTAAATATATTTAGTTACATCACGTTCCGCACCGGGGCGGCGATATTTACGTCCTTTTTCTTGACGCTTCTTATCGGTCCCAAGGTGGTGGCCAAGTTGCGTTCCTACAAAATCCAGCAGATTGAACGCCAATACGGTCCGGCTTCCCACTTATCTAAAAGCGGTACGCCGACAATGGGCGGGCTGCTGATTTTTGTCAGTTTGATTGCCAGCGTTCTCCTGTGGGCGCGGTTGGACAGCAACTATATTTGGCTGCTGGTGTTTACCACGGTTACGCTTGGGATTGCGGGCGTAATGGACGATTACACCAAACTCGTTAAAAAGAACCCGGAGGGGATGAAGTCCTCCATTAAATTGGCTATCCAGTTGTTTACGGCGGTGGTAGTGGTGGGCTATTTGGCCTTAAATCCGCCGAACGGGGAATATTCCACCTCGCTTATTATCCCGTATATGAGCAAGATGTTTATTGACCTGTCCGTTTTTTATTTTGCGTTTGCAATGTTGGTGATTGTGGGCTCGTCTAATGCGACGAACCTGACGGACGGCTTGGACGGGCTGGCCAGCGGTTGTATGGTCTTTACGGCGGCCACTTACGGGATTGTGGCGTACTTGGCGGGCAACTTTCACTTTGCGGACTATTTAAAAATTATTTATGTGCCGGGTGCGGGGGAAATTACCGTGTTTATGGGTGCGCTTATCGGGGCGTGTATGGGGTTTTTATGGTTCAATTCTTACCCCGCGCAGGTGTTTATGGGCGATACAAGTTCCCTCTTTTTGGGCGGCGTAATCGGTACGGCGGCCCTGTGCGTAAAGCAGGAACTCTTACTCCCTATTGCGGGCGGTATTTTTGTATTGGAAACTGTGTCCGTAATGCTGCAAATGGGGTACTTTAAATTAACGCACGGCAAGCGGCTTTTTAAAATGGCACCTATTCACCACCATTTTGAATTAATGGGTGTGCCGGAGCCCAAAGTGATTGTGCGCTTTTGGATTGTGGGCGCAATGCTGATGCTGTTGGCCTTGGCCTCGCTTAAAATCCGCTAACGCTTATGAAACTATTTAACAAAGCGCCCCATCGGCGCAATACCTTTACGCGGCGCACCCCGTCTATGGCGGGGCGCGGGTTTTCCGCCGGGCGACAGACCGGGTGGAGCCCGCTTAAACTGGATATGCGCATATCGTTTATTGCGTTTGCGTTTGTGCTCTTTGGGCTGATTTTTACCTATTCGTCCAGCGCGTTTGATTCCACGCTCTTCTTTAAACGCCAAATGCTGTTTGATTGTATGGGCGTGTGTGCGGCGTTGTTTTTGTCGCAGACGTTTGACCGTTTAATGCGCATTAAACTGTTTAAGCCGATAAACCTGATGTATTTTACCTGGGTGCTACTGGTTATTGTGCTTTTTACGCGCCAGCAGGCCAATGTGCACCGCTGGATTGACTTCGGCTTTTTTAAGTTGCAGCCCTCGGAAATTGCCAAGGTAACCTTGGTGATTTATATTGCCGACTATTTGGAAAAGGTGGCCGGACGGCTTGCCAAAAATTGGAAACTCCTCATTAACCCTATGCTGGTGGCGGGAATTACCTTGGGGCTTATTTTGCTGGAAAAGGACTTGGGAACGCCAATTCTTATGGGGGGCGTATTTGCCTTAATGCTGTTAATGGCGGGGGCGCGCTTTTTGCACTTGTGCGTGCCTGGCGTTATACTATCGCCTGGGCTGTACTATTTGCTCTTTGGCGTGGGGTACCGGCGCGACCGTATGCTGTCCTTTTTAAACCCGTTTGCCACGGAAGGCACAACGGGCTACCAGTTGGTGCAATCGTTCTTGGCGGTAGGTTCCGGCGGCTGGTTTGGCAAAGGTTTAGGCAACAGCGAACTGAAACTGGAATATTTGCCTGCCGCCCATACGGACTTTATTTTTTCCATTATGTGCGAGGAAGTGGGGTTGTTTGGCGGGTCCATTATTTTAGGTTTCTTTTGCTGGCTGCTTATCCAAGGGGTCAGTTTGGCCCGCATTGCCAAAACGCATTTCCGCAGTTTTACCATTTTCGGGCTGACTTGTACCATTTGCTTGCAGGCGTTTTTTAATATGGCTATGGCTATCGGCCTGCTGCCCACCAAGGGTATTGCCTTGCCGTTCTTTTCCTACGGCGGTTCGTCTGTGATTATGACGCTGGTAATGATTGGCATTATCTTAAATTTGGCCGCGGTGGATAACACGCAAAATAACGTGCGCGAGGACATCACGCACTTTAAAAACAGGAAAAAATAATATGAATAAACGCTTTTTAATTGCTTCCGGCGGAACGGGCGGGCATTTTTACCCAGGTTTTGCGCTGGGGGAAGAATTTAAACGCCAAGGGTGCGAGGTGCTTTTTGTCGTCCGAAAGGACGACCCCGCCGCCAAAGTCTTGTCCGCACACGGATTACACTATAAGGAAATTGACTTTATGGGCTTGCCGCGCTCCATTAACCCGGTGCGGCACTTTAAATTTGTGTGCAAACTACTTAAAGCCCTGCGCCAAACGCGCCAAATCGTGCGCGATTTCCGGCCGGAGGTGGCTATCGGTACGGGCGGATATATTTCGTTCCCGCTTATTTTTACGGCGCATTTTATGGGTGTAAAAACGGCGGTGCACGATTCCAACGCCCGCTTGGGACTGGCCAATAAAGTATGCGGCAAATTTACGGACCTTTTTATGCTGGGCTTGCCCACGCCCGAAAAGGTAAAAAACGGCGTACTTACCAGTACCCCGGTGCGTGCGGAATTTGGTCTGCCGGCGGACCGCGCGGACCAATTAAAGGCGCTCCATTTGGACCCCACAAAACCGACTGTGCTGGTAGTGGGGGGAAGCCAAGGTGCCAAGGATTTAAACGGGGCCGTAGCCGCTTGCGCCAAGGCGTTTTCCACCTGGCAGTTTATCCACATTACGGGCGAACGCTGGTTTGAAAGTGTGCGCGGGTTGTATGCCGGGCTTTCCAATGCGGCGGTACTTCCGTATTCGCACGA
Organism: Candidatus Avelusimicrobium stercoris; assembly: GCF_002437085.1. Lineage (NCBI taxonomy): Bacteria > Pseudomonadati > Elusimicrobiota > Elusimicrobia > Elusimicrobiales > Elusimicrobiaceae > Candidatus Avelusimicrobium > Candidatus Avelusimicrobium stercoris. The sequence goes on from NZ_DJOA01000009.1 coordinate 21,256, forward strand.
AATTTACGCGCTGATGAAATCGGTGGATTTGATTATTTGCCGCAGCGGTGCGAGTACACTTGCCGAACTAATGTGCTGTAAGTTGCCCGCTATATTGGTGCCGTTTCCGCACGCGGCGGCCAATCACCAATATTACAATGCCAAAATTTTTGCGGACGCGGGGTGCGCGCAAATCGTGCCGGACGACGCCCATTTGCCCGCGGCTCTTGCGCAGGCCTTTAAGGCATTTGTGCAGGAAAATACGGCTGAAAAATTAGTCGCTATGCGTGCTGGGTATGACAAGTTGCTCCTGCCTAATCCCCTAACGGCGGCTCACTCCATAGCGGAGCGGTTAAAGAGTTTGTAGTTATAAAAGCGGGGAAATCCTAAACTGGCGGCCCGTTAGGGTTCCAGTATCTGCCTTATTAATAACAACAGATCCTGGACTACGACTTTCCAGGATGACGGCAACTACAAACGGCCCAAGCGGTAGATTCTGAAAACCTTGTGCCCCGCCAATACATCGGGGCTGACGGCAACTACAAGGAATAAGACAAATAATCCTATACCAACATTTAACATATAAAAAGCACCCCGGGGCTAAAATTCCCCGGGGTGTGGAGGTAGACGATAATTTAGATTTTCTCCATATAAGTACAGATTTCTTGTAAATCAGAGCCACCTTCGCATCGTTTTCCACCACCGGCATCCATACTTGAAAAAGATACTGTAAAAATCTCTGTATCTCCCTCATAACGGGTTACTAGCAGTTGGTTGTTATCGCAAAAATCCAAGGTATATTTAAAAAGGTTGGTAGTAAAAGTATTACCATTAATAGAACCACCCTTCAAATTTACGTCAGCAATTTGGGAAAAGGAATTTACACATTCATCTGGATTTGCTTGTTTAAAGCGTTCCTCGGCGTCCAAAATTGCTTTTGCATTTACGGAGGCTTCTGCTGTCCTCGCTTTTTCTACCGCAAGTTCGTACTGCGGCAAGGCAATGGCCGATAAAATGCCGATAATCAGCACTACGACCAAGAGTTCAATTAAAGTAAAGCCCTTGTTATTCATAATTTCTCCTTAAAAAAAGTTTACACACATAGTATAGCAATTTTGGCGCGCTCTTCAAGCACTAAACTTGACATAAAGGACAAAATTCATTATACTAATATATGAACATATGTTCACATATTTTAATTTATAGGATTGAACGATGAACAAAACCCCTAAACACGTTTGCAAACCATCCTTGCAACTGCCCGAAGATACCCTCTATGATTTGGCCGACCTTTTTAAAGTGTTTGGCGACAGTACGCGCCTGCGCATTTTGTGCGCTTTGTTTAACTGTGAACAATGCGTCCAGCACATTGCGGACGAACTGGGTATGACCCACTCGGCCATTTCGCACCAGTTGCGCTTTTTAAAGCAAAACAAACTCGTCAAAAACCGCCGGGAGGGGAAAACGGTGTTTTACTCGCTGGCGGACGAACACGTCAAACGTATTTTTGACCAAGGGTTAGAACACATACAGGAGGGGTTATGAGTCATCATCACGAACACGCCTGTTCCTCCTGCCACGCCTGCGCGTGCGCCCACGGGCACGAAAGCGAACCGCACGGCGGCGAGTGGAAGAAATTAGCCATAGCGGCGGGGCTGTTTGTTATAGGTTTTGCTTTGCCCGTGTCGCTTTATATAAAATTGCCCCTTTATTTGGCGGCCTATTTTATCAGCGGATCCGAGGTGTGGCAGGCCTGTTACCACAATATAAAAGAGGGCAATTACTTTGACGAAAATTCCCTTATGGCGGTAGCCACTTTGGGTGCGTGGTGCATTGGCGAATTTCCCGAAGCGGTGGCCGTAATGCTTTTTTACCAGGTGGGGGAATTGTTGCAGGAATACGCGGCGGGCAAGTCGCGCAGCAGCATTGTAAGTTTAATGGATTTGCGCCCCGATTTTGCGCGCCTTGTTAAGCAGGGCAAAGAGGACAAGGTCGCCCCGCAAACGGTTAAGGTGGGGGATATGGTACTTGTGTTGCCGGGGGAACGCGTGCCGCTGGACGGCGTGATTGAAAGCGGAAGCGGCCATTTGGATACGTCTGCCTTGACGGGGGAAGCCCGCCCGGTAACCGCCCAAGCGGGCCAGCAGGTGTTGGCGGGGGTAATCAGCGTGGATGGCACCTTGCGCGTAAAGGTGGCAAAGACGTACGAAAATTCCGCCGTTGCCAAGATTTTGGAACTGGCCGAAAATGCCGCCAACAAAAAATCATCCGCCGAAAAATTTATCACGCGCTTTGCCCGCATTTACACGCCGGCCGTGGTGTTTGCCGCCGTGGCGGTAGCCGTGTTGCCGCCGCTTATTTTGGCGGATGCCTCGTTTAAAACGTGGTTTTACCGCGCACTTATTTTCTTGGTGATTTCCTGCCCGTGCGCCTTGGTAATTTCGGTGCCGCTGGGGTTCTTTGGCGGGATTGGCGGCGCCGCCAAAAACGGCGTGCTGATTAAGGGCAGTTCGTACTTGGAGCAATTATCGCACCTTTATACGCTGGCGTTTGATAAAACGGGCACGCTCACGCAAGGCGTATTTGAGGTTACGGGCGCTTTCCCGGTGGGGAACGCTACGGAAAAAGGTTTGCTTAAATTGGCGGCGGTGGCCGAGCATTATTCCAACCACCCGATAGCCAAGGCTGTTTTGCAGGCAGTTGGGAACGCAAGCGAACCCGCCGAAAAGGTGCAAGAGGTGGCGGGTGAGGGGATTTGCGCTTCTATCAACGGCGCGCAAATTTTGGCCGGAAACGAACGCTTAATGGCGCGCTACAAGGTGGAAAATGTACAGACGGGGCGCGGAACGTGCGTATATGTGGCGGAAAACGGCGTTTTTAAGGGCCGTATAGAATTGGGCGATAAGGTAAAACCCGGCACCAAAGAGGCTTTAAAAACCTTGCAAAACGGGCTTGTGCACCAAGTAGTGATGTTGAGCGGGGACAGTATTTCCGCCGCCGAAAAAACCGCCTATGAACTGGATATCAGGCACGTTTACGCGGGGTTGTTACCCGCCGGAAAGGTGGAAATTTTGGAAAAATTAATGGCAAATACGCCCAAGGGCTTTGCCACGGCTTTTGTGGGCGACGGTATTAACGATGCACCCGTTTTGGCGCGCGCCGATTTGGGTATAGCAATGGGCGCGCTTGGCTCGGATGCCGCCATAGAAGCCGCCGATGTGGTGCTAATGACGGACGAGGTAAAAAAGATTATCTCGGCGGTTAAAATATCACGCAAGACCTTGCGCGTGATTAAGCAAAATATTGTGTTTGCGCTGGTGATTAAGGCCGCTGTGCTGGCCTTGGGCGCGGCGGGCGTAGCCAATATGTGGAGCGCGGTATTTGCCGATGTCGGCGTATGCCTATTGGCGGTGGCGAACTCTTTACGCCCGTTATACTTTAAGGAGTAGTCAAATATGCTATAATAAACGCAGTGCGCAGGGGAAACCCTGCACCGACAATTTAATGTTTTTGGAATCCTATTGAAGAATAGGAAGGCTTTGGAAAACCCAAAGTTCTGAGAGAGTCCAAAAAACAGTTAGTTTAGGCAGAAGATGGGGGGAAGTCATGAGCCCCTTGTCTTCTGCCGAGTGTTTCGCACATATTTTATATGGGCGGGACCACGGCTGTTTATTGGCAAGACTTCTCTCAGACTTGTCCTAACCAGCCGTTTTTTTAAGCCTTCCTTTGTTTTTCATCCTTGTTACCGCTTCATTTTTCGTAGGTTCCGTTCGCTTTCATACGTTACAGCACATACGTATGAACGGGAAAGGGGCTTATGCACATCTCCGCCAAGAGGCAGGCCCCTTCCCCTGCTTTGTGGAGGAACTTTTTATGAAAATCGCCGTCGTTATTCCGTCTAAAAATGGTCTGCACCATATGAAGGAGTGCCTGCCTACCGTCCTGGCTGCCGCCAAAAAATCTACCGTTCCCGTCAGTATTACCGTTGTGGTGGGGGATTCTACGGACGGTTCTATGCAAGAAGCTCCCGCGTTATTCCCGCAAGTTAAATTTTTGGAAAACCCCAAGCACGGGGCGTCGTCTGCGCGCAATTTTGGCGTGGCCGCTACGCAGGGTGAGTGGCTTTGCTTTTTGGATAATGATGTGTTTGTTGATGAAGATTTCTTCAATACAGCCCAAAAATATTTGCGCCCGGATGTGTTTTGCGTGGCGTGTGCGGGCTACTGCGCCTATCCCAAAAAAGCAGGCGCGTGGGAGCAGTTGGACGGCGTAAAATTATTGGGCTGGAAGAAAGGTTTTCCGCGTTTTACGCATAATATTTACAACGACGATTTGCCGGAAATGCAGGAATATCCCTCTTGGGGCGTGCAGGGAGCGTATTTCTTTTGCCAGCGGAGTTACTTTGATTTGTTAGGTGGTTTTGACGAAAATTTGGACCCGTATATGCTGGAAGAAACAGACCTTGTATATCGGGGTTTAAAACGTGGCTGGAAAGTGATTTATGCGCCTGATACCAAGCCTCGCCACAAATGCGGTGGCACGATTAACAGTAAAAAAAGTAAATTTACGCAATTTTTATCCAAGCGCAACCGCACTTGGTTTGTATGGAAAAATATACATGATTCATCGCTTTGTCTGGCGCATTGGCTGCGGTTTGTGTTTTCGTTTTCGCCCCGCTTGTGGAAGGAGTGCTTGAAGGACTATTCGGTTTTTCATAAGGCGGCCCTGCGCGAAAAATCTGCCCGCAAAAAGACGGATTTAGAACTGTTGGAAGAGTCCAAAGCGTTTGAACATAAATGCAAGGTAAGAGAAGTAGAACTCCGTCAGCAAAAACTTAATATCAAATTAGGGGTGGATTATTTGCAAGCCCGTTTAAACCGATATACCCATAAATATAATTCTGTAACCAAAATTGCAACGCATATGATGTGGGCTTGTTTCTTGGCGGCTATCAGCAAAAAACAAAAAAATAATCACATCTCCGGGCCGGTGCGCATTTGTTTAACCATAGAGGGCGGTATGGGTGATATGCTAATGAGCCTAAACTGGGCAACGGCTTTTTACAATAAGTTTTGTAAAGAAAAAGGGGTAAAGTGTTTTGTTTGTTGTCATAATATATCGTTGTTGCCACATTTAACAGCAACTTTGTCCGATTTTTTGTCTGAAAGTGAAAGAGATTCTCAATATTTTGATTTGAAAATAACTTGCAATAGAAGTCCGATTGTTCAGTATGCCAATTTGCAAAGATTACCCGTAGGTCTATTGGCCTATGTGGAAAAATTGTTGGATTTAGAACGGGAAAATAAATATTTTTTAACAGTTCCCTATAAGGATTGTATTACATACAACATCGTATCTAATATCCAAAAACGCTGGGCTCAACCTGATTTGGTAAATGAGTTTAACTTGCAGGAAGAGTGGGTTCTTGATGTACCGTTAGAACGGGAAAAAGAAACCTTACAAAAATTTGGTTTGACGGATAAAAAATATATAACTATAAACCGGGAAGTAGGGGATACGCAATTAGTAGATAGTACCAAATTATGGCCCGTGGAGTATTACAGAAAATTAGTTGCTGATTTAAAAGAAATTGCTCCGCAATATCAAATTATTGAGGTTGGGTGCGGAAAAGGTGAACGCATAGGAAACGCTGATAATAACTTGGCCGGGAAAACCTCGTTAGAGGAAATAAAAGTCATTTTAAAGCACTCTCTTTTGCATATAGACAGCGAGGGCGGGCTCGTCCACTTACGCCACGCATTAAAGGGGGGCTCGTCTTGTGTCTTTTTTGGCCCCAGTTCGCCAAAAGTGTTAGGCTATTCAGAAAATCTAAATTTGTGCAGTCGCGCTTGCCCCATACATTGCGAATTTTATTCCCGCACTTGGCAAGAAACTTGCATAAAACAAAATCATATTTGTATGAATACTATTTTGGAAAAAGATGCTTTAAAACAAATAAAAATAAAATTGGGGCTTTAATGAGGCATATTATGAAGAAAGAGGATAAGTTATATTTGAAACGTAAATATGGGTATTCCAAAATTTTGTATTTTATCCATTTGTTGGGAAGATACTGCAAAGAGTTATATCATCCAGAAAGATCTAAAAGACCACAAGTTTTCGGAAAAGGAAATATTATCACATTTATTCCCCAAGGAGTGCAAATAGAAATATATGGAGAGAATAATAAAATAGAAATAGCCCCTTCGGTAAAAAAATGGAAAGGGATAATTGCGTGTGGTGATATAGAAACCCCGGTATATAATTGTCATATAAAAATTGGTGAAAATTCTGATGCTAATGGTGTAAATATTATTGTAATGGAAGACAATACAACCGTTACTATTGGAGATAATTGTATGTTCTCTTGGGGGATATGGCTATTTGCTAGTGATACACATACCATTTATGATGTTAAAACCAAGAAATTACAAAACTGGGGAAAGGAAATTGTCATTAGTGATAATGTTTGGCTGGCTATGGACTGTACAATTTTAAAGAATAGTTTTATTGCTAAAAATTGCGTAGTAGGGGCTTCGGCGGTTGTGTCTGGTAAGTTTACGGAGGAAAACTGCGTAATTGCCGGGAACCCAGCCAAGGTTGTAAAGCGCGGCGTGGCTTGGGATAGGCGCCGCTCAAAGGAATATATTAAAGAATATCCAATGAATTAAAAAAACACCCCGGGAATTATTTTTCCCGGGGTGCTTTTCACATAAAAACAACTTTTATTTGCGTTTGTAGGCCAATACATCCTTGGCGGCGGCTTGCGCAGCAGCCAAACGCGCTATCGGCACGCGGAACGCAGAGCAGGACACATAGGTAAACCCTTCGCGGTGGCAAAATTCCACGCTGGCCGGGTCTCCGCCGTGTTCGCCGCAGATACCCACCTTCAAGTTGGGTTTCGCGTCGCGCCCTTCGGTTACGGCGTGTTCAATCAGCATCCCTACGCCGCGCTGGTCAAGCGTTTGGAACGGGTCGGCTTCCAAAATACCTTGCTTCAAATATTCGGGCAGGAACGCGCCGATATCGTCGCGCGAGAAGCCGAACGTCATTTGTGTAAGGTCGTTGGTGCCGAACGAGAAGAAGTCCGCTTCCTGCGCCACTTCGTAGGCGAGTACGGCTGCGCGCGGAATTTCAATCATCGTACCGACTGAAAAGTGGAGTTTCTTCACTTTCGTTTTGGCTACCACTTCGTCATAGGCGGCGCGGATGAGTTTCTTTTGCGTGATGATTTCGTTCACGTCGCAGGTGAGCGGAATCATTACTTCGGGTTCCGCCTTTACTCCCTCTTGAATAAGTTCGGCGGCGGCTTCAAAAATCGCGCGGGATTGCATCGTGGTAATTTCCGGGTACGTTACGCCCAAGCGGATACCGCGGTGCCCCATCATCGGGTTGACCTCGTGCAGGCCAGCGGCGCGTTCTTTAAAAACGTCCAGCGTAATGCCCAACGCTTCCGCCAGTTCGGCCTGCTTGGAAGGCAAGGTCGGCACAAATTCGTGGAGCGGCGGGTCCATTAAGCGCACGGTTACGCCGTATCCCGCCATCGCCTTCATCGTGGCCTTGATTTCCTTCTTCATATACGGGAAAAGTTCTTCTACCGCGGCTTTGCGTTCGGCTTCGTTGCCGGAGAGAATCATTTTGCGCAAGATAAAGAGCGGCTTTTCGGAGTTTTTGCCGTAGAACATATGTTCAATGCGGAAGAGACCGATACCTTCGGCGCCGAATTTGCGGGCGTTGATGGCATCTTCTTCCGTATCGGCGTTGGCGCGTACTTTAAGGACGCGCACTTTGTCGCAAAGGGCCAAAAAGTGCATTAAGTTTTTGTTGCCCTCGCCGGCGGTCAACATTTTCAAAGCCCCGTCATAGACGTAGCCTTTTGTGCCGTTTAAGGTTAAGGCGTCGCCCTCTTTAAAGGTTTTTCCGCCCATTTTAACGGTTTTGGCTTCCAGATTGATTTCCAGTTCGCCGCACCCGACGATGCAGCATTTACCCCAACCGCGCGCTACTAACGCCGCGTGAGAGGTCATACCGCCGCGCTGGGTTAAAATGCCCGCAGCCGCACGCATACCCTCAATGTCCTCGGGGTTGGTTTCTTCGCGCACTAAAATGGCCTTTTTGCCGGCTTCTTGCAGTTTAATGGCGTCAGCGGAGTTGAAAACGATTTCGCCACACGCGCCGCCCGGGCCCGCAGGCAGACCTTGGGCAATGGGCTTTACGCCCGCTTCGGCCTTGGGGTCAATGGCGGGGAGAAGGAGTTCACCCAACTGGGCAGGCGTTACGCGCAGGACGGCTTCTTCCTTGGAAATCAAGCGTTCTTTTACCATATCCAAGGCCATTTGCACGGCGGCGGTGCCGTTGCGTTTGCCTACGCGGCATTGGAGCATCCACAATTTTTGGTCCTCAATCGTAAATTCAATATCCAGCATATCGTGGAAATGCTTTTCCAGTTTCTTTTGGATAGCGTCCAATTCTTTATAAACTTTCGGCATTACCTTTTCCAAGGTGGGCAGGTGGGCCGAGTGGGCGTTAGCGGACCATTTGTTCATCGGCGAGGGGGTGCGGATACCGGCCACCACGTCTTCGCCCTGGGCGTTAATTAAATACTCGCCGTAGAAATGGCTGTCGCCGTTGCCGGGGTTGCGCGTAAAGGCTACGCCCGTGGCGCTGGTGTCGCCCATATTACCAAAAACCATTGTCTGCACGTTGACGGCGGTGCCCCAATCGTGCGGGATGTTTTCAATATTGCGGTAGGCAATGGCGCGTTTGCCGTTCCAAGAGGCAAATACCGCGCCGATAGCGCCCCAAAGTTGTTCCATCGGGTCGTCCGGGAAGTCCTTTTTCAAAACCTGTTTGACGGTTTTCTTAAATTCTACACACAGTTTTTTTAGTTCGTCCGCCGGGATATGCGTATCGTCCGTTACGCCGAGTTTGGTCTTTAAATCGCCCAGCATACCGTCCAAAATTTTGCGGATGCCTTCTCCGTCTTTGGGTTCAATTCCGGCGGCTTTTTCCATTACTACGTCGGAATACATCATAATCAGGCGGCGGTAGGCGTCATACACAAAGCGTTCGTCGCCCGTTTTGGCAATCATACCCGGGATAGTTTCCTCGGTCAGGCCGATGTTTAAAATGGTTTCCATCATACCCGGCATAGAAGCGCGCGCGCCGGAGCGTACGGACACCAAAAGCGGGTTTTTGGCAGAGCCGAAAACCTTTTTGGTTTCGCGTTCAATTTTTTTGAGGTTGGCCTCTACATCGGCCTTCAAGGTTTTGGGATAGGTGCGCTTATTGTTCCAATAATAAGTGCAAACTTCGGTGGTAATCGTAAATCCGGGAGGAACGGGCAATTTTAATTGTCCGGCCATTTCAGCCAGGTTGGCGCCCTTGCCGCCTAACAATTCCTTCATTTTGCCGTTGCCCTCGGCACGGCCTGCGCCAAAAGAGTAAATATATTTAGCGGTTTTTTTGAGAACGGCTTTCTTTACGGCTGCTTTTTTTACAGTCTTTTTAGCGGCGGTTTTAGCGGCCGTTTTCTTGACGGTTTTCTTTACCATATATGGTCGTTTCTCCCTTGTATTAAAATAACAGTTTTAACGGGGTACTCCCGTTTTAATTTCCTATATTGTAATACATTTCCGCCATAAAACAAAATTTTTTTGAAAAAGAAAAAAGGATTAGTCGGCAGACCGGGCAAAAAAGAGGGGGACTCTTTATTTGTTTTTGGGGGAAAACTCGTTGTTTTTATTCCTTAAATACTCACCGTGAAAGCCGTAGGACATTTGGACGGTGCGCCCGATAGATTCAATCTTGCCCGCAATGCAGTAGCGGCATTTTTGCGGGGTGTCCCCGGTGCAGATTTTGCCCGGATACAGTTCGTACATTTTGCGCGGTTCGCCCTCGGTTACGTTGGGCATTACCACATTGGCCCCGCTTTGCAAGGCCAAAAGGCGCCCCTGCGGGTGCAGGGTTTCCATAGCCGTAGTAGCCGGGATGTTAATATCCGGCAGTAACAGACGCATTACCGCCATCATTTTGAGGGCGAGTTCAAAGTGCCCCTGCGTGGTGTTGTTGGCGAGAGGCGTATGCGGGTGGGGGATAAACGGCCCGATTCCCGCCATATCCACGGGGAGTTGCTTAAAAAACAGCAGGTCATCCGCCAAACTTTCCAGCGTTTGCCCGGGCAATCCCACCAAGGAGCCGGAGCCAACCTCGTAGCCGAGTTCCTTTAAATCGGTTAAACAGCGGGCGCGGTTGTCCCAACTCATTTGCGGGTCCAGTTTTTCGTAAAGGGCTTTATCGGTGGTTTCTATGCGCAAAAGGTATCGGTCCGCCCCGGCCTGACGGTACAGGGCGTATTCCTCGCGCGTTTTTTCGCCAATACTTAACGTAACGGCCAAGTCCATTTTTTTGATTTGGTGGACAATATCGGCCATTTTATCAGCGGAAAACCACAAATCTTCCCCAGATTGCAAAACCACGGTTTTATAGCCGTATCCCGCGGCCTTTTGGGCCAAGGTTACAATTTCCTGTGGGGACAAGCGGTACCGTTTGGCGCAGGTATTGGAACGACGGATACCGCAATACATACAATCATTTTTACAGTAATTGGAAAATTCAATCAGCCCGCGCAAATAGACCTCATCGCCCACAAACTGCTGGCGGACTTCATCAGCCGCCTGAAAAAGGGACTTTGCGTCCGTAAGCGACAAGAGCGCGACAATTTCCGCCTTTGTGAGTGTATGCGTGGCCTTTGCTTTGGCTAAAATTTCCGATTCCGTAACCATATATATAAAGTATATCAAATGGAAAAACAGGCCAAAAGACCTATTTTGCACTAGGCCCGACGGGTGCCTTGGCGTGGGCCTAAAAATGGCGACGGGCTGGGCCCAAGGGCCCTGTTATTTCTCCGTCGGAAACAATATGATATAAATATAACTTAACGCGGAGGAGGCGCACAATGAAAATGCTTACAAAAACAACCCAGCAAGACCAAATCCTTAAAAAACAGCGCCTGGACCGGGAATTTGCCTGGATTAGCCGCGAATTTAAGGATATCCACACCGCCAGCGATGTGAAACTGGACAATGTGGACCTATACGCCGCCCTATTTTTAGGGTTTGCGCAATAAAATTTAAAAAACCTCCTACTCTTTGCGCCCGCCTAACCGCGGGCGTTTTTCTGCTATAATTATATGTAGATGATTGGGTTACGCCCCCCCCCATTTGTTTGCCCCAAATAGGTCTTGCAGTGCAAACTCCACGCAAAGAAAACCTATAAGGCTTCCCCAAAGCCCAGATAATTTGTTATAATTAACCTGTACTTTACTAAGTATAAAATTAACAATAGGAGAAGGCCCTTACTCCGGCTCGGTACTCCTTCGGATAAAGAGTGCTTGGTTGCGCAGCAAACGGCCTAAGTGTACAATAAAATGGTACTTTCGATGCAAGACAGAAAAGACATCATCAGCAAATTCCAATCCAGCGCCAACGATACCGGCTCTGCCGCCGTACAAATCGCGCTCATTACGGAACGCATCCAATATATTTCTAACCACCTCAAAGCCAACCCGAAAGATTTTGCGGGCGAAAGAGGCCTGAACAAATTGGTCGGCCAGCGCAAACGCTTGCTCGCTTATTTGAAGAAATCTGACTTTGAAAGATATCAAAAAGTTACCCAGGAACTTAAATTAAGAAAATAACTTTTACTATGCAAAATTTCAACCACAAATTTGATATTCAAGAAGTGGAAGTTACCGTCGGCAACCAAACGATTAAACTCCAAACGGGCTTAATCGCCAAGCAGTCCGACGGCGCGGTCGTGGCCACTATGGGTGAAACTATGGTCTTGGCTACCGCCGTTTCCACCAAAGAGCAAAAACCGGGTATTTCCGATTTTACTCCGCTTACCGTCAATTATAAAGAAAGAACCTACGCCGCGGGCAAAATCCCCGGCGGTTTTTTCAAACGCGAAGGCCGCGCCAGCAAAAAAGAAACGCTGTCTTCCCGTATTATTGACCGCACCATCCGCCCGATTTTCCCCGAAGGCTTCGCTTGCGAAACCAACGTAACGGCTATGGTTATTTCCAGCGACGAAAAGCACGATGCGGATGTGTTGTCCGTATTGGCTTCTTCCGCCGCGTTAGTCATTTCCTGCATCCCGTTTAACGAGCCTGTCGCTGCTGTGCGCATCGGCCGCAAGGACGGAAACTACATCGTCAACCCCACCAAAGAAGAACAAGAATCCTGCGATATGGACTTGGTTATTGCCGGTTCCGCGCAAGGTTTGTTAATGGTGGAAGGCGGCGCCAAAGAAGTAGAAGAAGACGCCATTATCAAAGCGATGGAAGTTGCCAAGCCGGAAATTGACAAGATGTGTGCTGTGCAGTTAAAACTGCGCGAATTGGCTGGCAAACCGAAATTTGAATACGTCGTGGAAAAACTGCCGCAGGAAGTGGCGGACCTCGCCAACGGCAAATTCCGCGAAGAAGCCAAAAAGATTTTGCACGCGTTTTCCGACAAGCAAACCCGCGATACGCAGGTTGCCCAGTTGAAGGCCTCTTTTACCGAAGAGTTGACCCCCAACTACGGCGATAATGCCGCCACCTATGCGGGCATCGCCTTGGAAAACATTATGTACGAAGAATCCCGCAACTTGGTGTTGCACGAAAACGTCCGCGTGGACGGCCGCAAACCCGACGAAATCAGACCTTTGAGTTCTATGGTTGGTTTGTTGCCCCGCGCACACGGTTCCGCCTTGTTCACCCGCGGCCAAACCCAATCCTTGGCGGTTGCCACTTTGGGTACGCCCGACGACCAGCAAATGGTGGAAGGCTTGGACGACACCACTTATGAACGCTTTATGCTGCATTACAACTTCCCGGGTTTTGCTACCGGTGAATGCAAACCGGACCGCTCTCCGGGCCGCCGCGAAATCGGCCACGGGGAACTTGCCCGCCGCGCTTTAATGCCGCTTATCCCGAGCGAAGAAGAATTCCCGTACACGATTCGCGTGGTCTCCGATATTATGGAATCTAACGGTTCCTCCTCTATGGCCAGCGTCTGCGGCGGTTCTTTGGCCCTGTTTGACGCGGGCGTGCCGATGAAATCGGCCTGCTCCGGTATTGCTATGGGCGCCATTTCGGGCGAAGGCAAATTTGTCGTGCTGTCCGATATTATGGGCTTGGAAGACCATTTGGGCGATATGGACTTTAAACTTACGGGTTCCCGCAAGGGTATTACCGCCTTCCAGATGGATGTAAAACTCAAAACGGGTATCCCGTTGGATGTTTTGCGCCAGGCTATCTCCCAGGCGACCAAAGGCCGTATGTTCATTATGGACCATATGGAGAAGACGATTGCCGAACCGAAGAAAAACATTTCCCGCTTCGCGCCTATCATCTTCAAAATGAGAATCCCGGTGGACAAAATCGGCGCCTTAATCGGCCCCGGCGGCAAGAACATTAAACGCATTACGGAATCTACCGAAGCCAAGATTGACATCGCCGAAGACGGTACGGTAACTATCGCCGCCGCCAACAGCGACCGCTTGGACCAGGCCAAAGCCGAAATTGATATGATGACTGCCGAACCCGAAGTAAACAAAATTTACAAGGGTAAAGTAGTGTCTATCCAGCCGTTTGGCGCGTTTGTGGAAATCTTGCCCGGTAAGGACGGACTTTTACACATTTCCGAAATTGAAAAACACCGCATTAACAAGGTGGAAGACGTATTAAAACTCGGCGACATCGTTGAAGTGAAATGCGTTGAAATTGACAATAACGGAAAAGTAAGACTTTCCCGCAAAGCCTTGCTCAAATAGTTTCACTTGATGTATATAAAAAGCCCCGGAGCCCTAACCCGCCCCGGGGTTTTTATTTGGTATAATAAACATATGTTCCGTTTATCTTCCCGCTTGGCAAAAAATAGTTGGCTGGTTTTAGCCCTGCTGTTGTGTCTGTCCTCGTCTGCCTGCAATTACCACGGGCGGTTAAAACGAACCCTTTACAAAGAGCCCGCTTTTAACGATAAAATAAACGCTTCCGTCTTGGTGGCGCACGATAAACTCCCGCAAGAACCCTTTACCTTTAAAGATTATAATCTTACCCCGGTAAACGCTTACAAAATTGACGTTGCGGACGGCGCAGGCGTGGCTACGGCGGACGCCTTGGGCACATTATTTGAGCGGGTGGAAATTGACTCTTCTAAACTGCGCCAAAATTACGATTACGAGGCCGATTTAAACTATTCCGTCCGCGCCGAGTGGCTAAACGGAACCATAAAGGGCACCGACAGCCAAGACTTTTTATGGGTCAAGCATTATATGTACCCGTATTTTCACACGCAGGTAACGCTTACCTTGCGCAATACGCAAACCCGCTTGCCCATTATACAATTATCAGCCGCCCGCAAAACGCCGCTTGAATTTAGCAATACGGCGATAGGATTTTATTGGTTTAACCGTTTGACGGGTTCCTTGCTCTTCCCGGTGTTGGCCCCGGGCTATACGCAGGCCGCTGGCAAAAGTATCCGCCGCACATTAGAGGATGATTTGCGCGCCTGTTTAAAAGAAATTATGCGGGATTTAGAGGAAAACCGCCTGCTTTTTGCTCCCCGTTACGCTGAGGCCGCTTTTCCGCGCAGCGACGGCGCCTATAAGGAACTCCTTGCCAAAACCGTGTATATAGAAACGCCGGATGGACACGGGAGCGGATTTTTCATTTCGCCCGACGGATATATTTTAACCAATTCGCACGTTGTCGGGCGGGAAAAAGAGATCCGCTATTATTTGTACCAAGATTTACCCTTTGAGCCTGCCACTGCTCGCCCGCCGTTCCGCTATGCGCGGGTGGTAAAGCGCAATAAATCGCGTGATGTGGCCCTGTTAAAGGCGGAGGGGGAGTTTCCGTATTTTAAACTGGATACGGACCGCTCCCACTACAAAACAGGGGAAACCGTGCAGACTATCGGCCAGCCCATAGATCAGTTTTGGACGGTCAGCGAGGGGATTATCAGCGCGCTTCAAAATACAAACGGGATAGACAATATCCAAACCGACGCCGCAATTAATAATGGTAACAGCGGTGGCCCGCTTGTTTTGCGCTCGTCCGGCGAGGTGGTGGGGATAAACTCCCGCGCGTTAAAACCCGCCTTGGGGTCGGGTATGGGGTATGCCATAACAGCCTTTGAGGCGGCGCGAACCCTGCAATTAACCTTCTCCGCCGACGGAAAACTGCTTCCGCCCGCCGGGGGAAAATAATACTTTTTGTTTCAAGACTCTCAAAATTATGTAAAATAGATTAAAGTAGTTTTGGGATTACTTACAAAACCGAGGTCATTTTGATTTATGAAAAAAACAGCAACTAAAAAAACGGCTTCCAAAGCGGCCGCTAAAAAGCCCGCCGTCAAAGAATCTCCGATTTTGAAGGACGTAAAACAACTGTACGGTTTTATGAAGGATAACAACCTGGACACCATTGAATACGACCAGAAAGGGTTATATCTGCGCCTGGTGAAAGCCAAACCCGCTATGGTGCCGGTGCCCGTCAATGTGGGCGGTGCGGTCAGCGCTTCGGGCGCGCGTGCGGCTGTTCCCGTGCAGGAACAATACAAAGAAGTAATCAAATCTTCCCTTATGGGTATCTTCTTCCGCGGTTCCACTCCTTCAGCCCCGCCCTTTATTAAAGAAGGCGCTCGCGTGGAAAAAGGCGACGTAATCTGCCTGATTGAAGCGATGAAGGTTTTTAACGAAATGCGCGCGGAATTCCCCTGCATTATCAAAAAAGTGCTGGTGGAAAACGGCAAACCGGTTAAACAGGGCGATGCCTTGTTTGCCATTGAACGGGTGTAACTATGACGCCGCTGCAAGAGAATATTCAAATTGCCGTTACCCGTATGAGTGAGTATTTGGCGGAGCATAAAACGGCTACGTCTTGGCAATTAAAATTGATGTTGCGCGTTTCCAGTTCGGTGCTGTTTTTGGCCTTGGGCGTGCTGTACGGACAGGGGAAAATAACCTTGGTGGCGGACGGTATTAATTACCACGTCATTTGGGGAGCCACCCCCGAACCGCAAGCCCCGGTACCACCCACACCGCCCGTGCAAGAGAATATGTAGTTTTTGCAGCCCCCGTGCAAGCGGGGGCTTTACATTTTTTGGGGAAAATGGCCAGGTTTTTTTGTTCGGTGCTACCGGCTAGTTTTATCTTGGAAAATGAACCTAAAAAAGGTAAAATATCCCTATATGCAAAAGCGTTACTATTACACCCCTAAAAAATCTAAAAAACGCACTAAAAAAACAAATTCCTCGGCGTGGATCCGCACGGTGCTGTATATTCTTACCGGCGCGCTTACGCTGTGGCTCTTTTGCATTTTGTGGTTTAACGTTTCCAATGGTGCGGCGGGGCAGGCGGTAGCCAAGCAGTTGCGCCAGATGTTGGGGCAATCTGCGGGGTTAATACCGCTGTTTTTGGGGTATTGGCTGGTGCAAACGGTGCGCAAAAAAAGCGCGTCCTTCCTGTTTTTTATTATCGGATCATCGGTAACTTTGGCGGCCTTTTCCTGCTTTTTAACGCTTTTAAGACTCGTTTTTAAAGATTCCCTTATTTCCGGCGGACACGTCGGCGAGAGCCTTTGCACGGCCTTACAGGGCGTAGCCGGGGTGGCGGGCGCGGCAGTGTTTTCGCTCGCGTTTATTTTGGTGGGGATTCACTTGCTTTTTGCTATTCCGTGGGCTGTTGTCTTGCAAAAAACGGGCGAATTTGTCCGCAATGATTTTAACGGTTGGATGGAAGCCCGCGCCGAACTCAAAGAAAAAGTGCGCGAGGGCAAGGCGGAACTTAAAGAAAAGCCCGTTAAGGAAACCTCTTCCCGCCCGGTAGCGGAGGAAATCCACGAAGTGCCGGAAATTCACCGCTCCAAACCCGAAATCCGCCGCCCGGTGGCCGAACCCGTCCACTTGCCGCGGCGCGAGGAAATTTCGTCCGCCCATTTGCAACAGGACGAAAACGCCAAGGCGCCTACCGATGAAAACGGCGAAGTAAAGAAATTTGACCCTAAAACCTTTAAACTACCGCCGCTTGATTTGTTAAACGACCCGGCTGGGGACGGTATTGTCGGCCCTACGGATGACGAAATTGCCCAGGCCACCCGCCGCTTGGAAGACACCTTAAAAAGTTTTGATATCCGCGCCACGGTTACGGGCGTTTCGCCGGGGCCTGTGGTTACCCGCTACGAAATCAAGCCAGACCCGGGCGTAACCATTGCTTCTATCACGGCCCGCACTCAGGATATTCAGGCCAGTATGGAGGCCCGCTCCGTGCGTGTCCAGGCGCCTATTCCGGGCAAAAACGCCGTCGGGTTTGAAATTCCGAACGAACGCCCCGTAATGGTTACGATGAAGGAAATTTTGCAATCTTCTGTGTATGCTAATTCCAAGGCCGTTTTGCCGATTGCCTTGGGCCGCTACGCTGACGGCGAACCGGCCGGTTCCGTGGCCGAAAAGTGGCCGCATATTTTGATTGCCGGCGCCACCAACAGTGGTAAATCCATTTGTCTGCATACGATTATTATGTCCCTCATTTATAAGCACACGCCCGATGAGGTCAAGTTCTTAATGATTGACCCCAAGCGCGTGGAACTTACGCTTTACGAAGGGATTCCGTACCTCTATGACCCCAAGACCTCGTGCGACGATGTAGATGTGGTTACCGACGCCAACGGGGCCGCCAAATCCTTGCAAATGCTGGTAAAGGTAATGGAAAAACGCTTGTCCATTATGCAACTGGCCAAGGTAAAAAATATTGAAGGGTACAACCAATGGGCCAAGCAAAATAACGAGGAAAAGATGTTCTACATCTTTGTTATTATTGACGAAATGGCCGATTTAATGCTCCAAACCAAGGCGTCTATTGAAGACTCCGTCCAGCGTTTGGCGCAAATGGGCCGCGCGTTGGGGATTCACTTAATTCTTTGTACGCAGCGTCCGTCCGTAAAGGTTATTACGGGTATCATCAAGGCCAACTTGCCCTCCCGCATTGCGTTGCAGGTGGCCTCGGGCATTGACTCCAAGGTAATTTTGGATGCCACCGGGGCGGAAGATTTGCTGGGCCGCGGGGATATGCTGTATCAAAGCACCTCAGACAAAACGCCGTTCCGTATTCAGGGGGCGTATGTGTCCGAAAAGGAAATCAAGGCGGTGGCTGATTTCCTGCGCGCCCAAGGCGGGCCGGATTACCCGGTGCAAATTGTGGCGGAGCAGAACCCGCACCAACGCCCGCAGGACGGTCTTGGTACGAGCCCGGAGGAATTGTTGCAGGCGCTTAACCTGATTAAAGAGCGCCGCCGCGTGTCGCAGGATTTGCTCAAAGCGCACTTTGGTTCTTCCGCGCGCGCTACCAATATGTTAAGCGTGCTGGAAATGAAGGGCTATATTTCCAAGCCGGAAGGCTCCAACCGCTGGGAAATCCATTACGAAATGATTGACCAAGCCATTGAGGATTTGAACAGTTTACCGTATGATAAAAACTATCAGGAAGAAACGTATGAAACCGTCTATAAATAAAGTTATTTTTCCGTTTGCCTTGTCGTTTATTTTAGCGGCTTGCGGCGGTTCCTCTACCGAGGAGCCCGTCGTTCCCGAGCCGGAAATCCCGGAAGTGGTAGTCCCGGCGCCCACAAAGCCTGTGCAAGAGGTAAAAACGCCCGTTAAAAAGCCCGCTCCCGCGCCTAAAACCACGCTAAGTGCCGACGAACTAACCGCGCGCTTAAAGAAGTGGGATAAAAAATTAGCCACCTTGGAAACCGCCTTTAATCAAACTACTTCCTACGACGGGGTAGAAGTCAGCCGCTCCGGTGGAAAACTCTTTTACGACCGCGCCCAAAACCGCCTGCGCCTGGATACAATGAGCCCGGAGGGCGACTTGGAACAGACGGCCATTACGGATAAAAAAGATATCGTTATTTTGGACGAAGCGGGCAACCAAGTTACCACGTTTTCTTGGGCCGATTGGCAGCAGGGCCAACCCAATCAGGCGCTCTTTGACTTTGGAAATTATACGGCGTTGGTGGAACGCCATAATGCCGTTGTAAAAAGCCAAACCGCCAAGGAAGCCGTTTTGCTTTTAACGCCCAAAGAGGGGGAAGAATACCAACTTTTGCTGACCTTAACCGCGCCGGATTATTTTCCGCAGACCATTACCATTATGTCCGACTTAATGACGACGGAAGCCGTCTTAAAAAATATTCAAAAAAACCAGCCGCTTCCCGGGGCTGTGTTTGGAGGATTTAAAAAATGATGACACTTGCCAATAAAATCACGCTTACGCGCGCCGCGCTGTCTATTGTAATGTTTCTGTTTATTTTGCTGCCGTACGGCTGGGCCCGCATTACGGCCACGCTTATTTTTATTTTAGCGGCCAGTACGGACTGGGTGGACGGCAAAATCGCCCGTCAAACCAACACCATTACGCCCTTTGGCGCGATTGTGGACCCGTTTGTGGATAAAATTTTGGTGGCGGCGGCGTTTTTTGCCTTTGTGGGCATTAAAGAGTTGGACGTGCCGATTTGGGCGGTGTTCTTTATTTTACTGCGCGAACTGATGATTTCCACCCTGCGCGTGATTGCCGCCTTGGAAGGCAAAGTAATGGCGGCGGAACGCTGGGGCAAATTCAAAACCGTTATCCAAATGGCGGCTATCGGCACGATTTTCTTTGTGCTGGACGTATATCACTTGTCCCACTTGGTGTCCGGTCCGGCGCGGGAGTGCTTCCAAATTACCTTTTTAACGCTCCAAAAGGTGCCTTACGCCATTACGGCTATTGCGGCGGTGATTACGTGGATTAGCGCCGTTTCGTACTTAAAAAACAACTGGGATTTGCTTAAAAAATCGTGGAGCCTGCCCGTATGCAAATAGTTTGGCGAGCCTTAGCCACGGGGCTGTTTGTCAGTTATCTGCCGCCAATGGTGTTTAAGTACAAAAAGAATACCGGGGCGGGTTTTTTGGGAACCTTGTGGGGAATCCCCTTGGTGCTGTGCTTCCCGCAGGATTCTATGCTCTATATGGTGTGTATGCTGGCGTTTTGGGCGGTTGCCGTATGGGTCTGTAAAAAAGTACAATTTAAAGGATTCACGGGCCACGATAATCCCAAAATCGTAATAGACGAAATGGCCGGATATATTACGGCTATGGCGTTCTTACCGCGGACGTGGCCGTATCTGGTAGCGGCGTTTGTGCTGTTTCGGACGTTTGATACGCTAAAACCGTGGATTGTTAAGACGTTTGATAAAATGGAAAATGCCTTTGGCGTGGTGTTTGACGATGTGGCCGCCGGGCTCATTTCCAATATACTCGTGCAGATTTTTATTATATTCGTAGTGAACAGGTAATAAGGAGATAAAAAAATGGATTTTTCCAATATGACAAACTTACGCGAACTTTTGGCGGCGGGCGGACCGATTTTAATCTTACTGCTCTTGCTGTCTGTGTATTCTATTTCAATTATTTTGGAACGCTTTTTTAAATTGCGCTCCACTATTTCGCTTTCCCGCAAATTAATGGCGTACTGCCGCCACCCGCTCCGCTCGGAAAATTACCAAAAGGTGGAGGACGCCTGCCGCAAGGAAGTCGTCAAAAATACGCCTGCGGCCGCACTTATTTTGCGCTTGGTGCAGGAACGCAACCGCCCGCAAGCGGAACTGGAAAAAATTGCGGGCAGCGTGATTGACTGGGAAGTTACCAAGTTACAACGCCGCCTGACCATTTTGGGCACCTTGGGTAGTATTACGCCCTTTATCGGTTTGTTCGGTACGGTTATCGGCGTGATGCACGCATTTAAAGATTTAGCCGCCAACACCGCCACCAGCGCGGGCGCCTCCGTAGTGGCCGCCGGTATTGCCGAAGCGTTGGTAAACACCGCCGCCGGGCTTTTTGTGGCCGTTCCCGCCGTAATTGCGTACAACTATTATTTGTCTAAAACCAATTACTTTGCCAAGGAACTGGAAAATATCGCCGATGAAATTATTTACCGCCGCGGCGACGTGGAAGAATTTTAACCTATGCGCACACACAAAACCAGAACCGTAATGGCGGAAATCAATATGGTGCCGTTTATTGACATCACATTGATTTTGCTGATTATTTTTATGGTAATGAGCCCAATGCTGGTGCAAATGCAACTGACGGTGGATTTGCCCAAATCCAAGGCCATTAACACGCAGGCGGAGGACGACGTCATCCGTATTGAAGTTACGCGCGACGGCACCATTACCGTAATGAATAAAAAACTGACGCTCAAAAATTTGGAGCGCGAGTTGATTTTGCGCTTGGGTAAAGCAAATAAAAAGACGATTCTCGTCCAGGCCGATAAAGACGTGCCGATACAGCAGGTGGTGGACGTCTTTGACGTAGCCAAAAAGTTAGGCGCGGCCAAGTTGGGAATCGGGGTACTTTCTAAAAACTGATGAACCGCTATTTTGCTATCTCCGGCGGACTGCACGTTTTAGCCGCCTTATTCTTGCTTTTGATATTGGCTCCTTCGGCTAAGAAGGCGTCCGCTACCTATACGATTGATTTTATCGGCAGCGGCAAGGTGGTTGCCACCACAGGGCAGGAAGCCGCGGCGCCAAAAGCGCCCAAGGCCGCCGTGCAAGCCCCGGCCGTAGCCAAAGAGGCCCAGCCCAAGGCCGAGCCTGCCAAAACGGCTAAAAAGGCTTATGCCTCCAAAAGCGAAATTACCACCAAAAAGCAACCCGCTAAAAAGGCCCAGCCGGCTGCCCCGTTAGCCGCGCCCAGCGTATTGGACGATGCACAAGAGGGGGGACAATCTGCCGAATCTTCCGAAGCCGCCAAAGAAGGCCAATTCGCAGGCGGTAATATCCAAACCGATTTTGCCAATTTCCCTTATCCCTGGTACATTACCCAGGTGAGAAATTCCCTCTGGATTGAGTGGGAAAAACGCCGTCCCGCGGGCAATACCCTATCTGCCTTGGTATCCTTTGCCATTGCGCGCGACGGAAAAATTAAAAATTTACAGGTAGAACGCAAATCCGGCGATGACACCTTTGACTTTGCCGCCTCTTCCGCCGTAATCAACGCCGGGCCCTTTGCGCCGCTGCCGATGTATTACGAAAAAGACGAACTCACCGTAAGCGTGGAGTTCAAACAGGAGAAATAATATGAACGGATGGCAGCGCTTTGCCGTACTGATTATTTGTTGTTTTGCTATTATGGTTTTGTATCCCGATTTTGGCGCCTCGGGCTGGACGTTTATCGGGATGGCGGTAGCGATGTGGACGGGGGTAATCGTCATTTTGTCTATCGTATCCAATTTATTTGGCCTGTATAAATTGGAAAGTTTAAATAAACTGATTTTCTTTGTGCTTACTTGTGCAATTATGTATTCCTTATTGTGGTATTTCCCGCAAGAGGATAAAGTTACGCCGATTAACAAAATAAAATATGGTGAAATCCCCACCAAGGCCGATATTGACCGTGGCTTAAAGCGGTTTACCTTTAATTTTGACTTTGTCCGCCGCAACGCCCGCAGAAAGGAAAACTTTACCAACCAAGATATAGACGAAAAGGCTATTAAAAAGGAAATCAAAAAGACGGTTTCCCAAAAGACGGATGAACTGGTGGATAAACTGGATATTCAGGTGGACTAACGTATGAAGAACACGATTTTAATTACCGGCGGAAATGGTTTTATCGGCCGCGCGCTGACGGATAAACTGTTGCAGGAGGGGTACAAGGTGCGTATTGTTACTCGCCGCACGCCTAAACAACAACCCGCCAACCCGGCGGTAACCTTAGTGCAGGCCGATTATAGTGATGTGAAATCCTTGGAAAAGGCCTTGTCCGGCTGCGAGGGCGTGTTCCACTTGGCGGCGGCTATTTTTGGCTTTAACCGCGCGGATTTTGAGCAGGCAAATGTCTTGGCCACGCAAAATGTGGTGGCGGCCGTAAATAATACGCCGGAAATCAAAACCTTTGTACACGTTTCCAGTTTGGCGGCCAGCGGTTATGCCGCGGATAAAGACCATCCGCGCACCGAGGATATGGAGCCGAAGCCTGTGTCCGATTACGGCATTACCAAACTGGGGGGGGAGAAGGCCGTTAAAACGCTCCGCCCTGGCGTAAAATGGACGATTATCCGCCCGCCGATTGTCTATGGCAAGAACGATTCCGGCGTGTCTAAAATCGCGCTGTGGGTCAAACGCGGCCTAATGGTGAATACGTCGGGCAACGGATATTTCAGTTTTGTGCACGTTTCCGACTTGGTGGAAGCCCTGTGGCAGGCGTTTATCCGCCCCGAAACGGATAAAGAGACGTATTTTATTACGGAAGAGGCGTTTTACCCGTGGGACTATTTTATCACGCAAATGGCCCGCGCGATGAATTGCCATAAACCCTTTATGCCGTCTGCCCCCAAGTGGATGATGCGTTTGGCGGCGTGGGTGTATGAACTTGCGGCCCGTATTACGGGGGCGCAGCCAGCCTTAAATTATGACAAAGTAACCGAAGCCACTATCCCCGGCCATTGGATTTGCTCGGGTAAAAAGTGGCAAACGCTGACGGGGCAGAAGTTTACTCCGCTGGCCGAGGGCTTAAAAAAGAGTTTTTAATTTGTCCACAGGGGGCACGCTGTATAGGTAAAAAATAAGGGAAAAACGCGGCCCGCGGATAAATTAGGAAAAATTTGTAAAATTTTGTTATAATATAAAGGTTGACAGTAATATTACCGACGGCACAAATTTTGGAGAGGTGGCTGAGAGGCCGAAAGCGGCGGTTTGCTAAACCGTTATACGGGTTAATTCCCGTATCGAGGGTTCGAATCCCTCCCTCTCCGTGGAATTAAAAACCCCGCGCAAGCGGGGCTTTTTTTTGTACAATAAGAATAACTAATAAAATTTAATGTAGGGAGAAAAAAGATAGCCCGCAACGGGCACAAATAATTTTTACTGTTTTTGGGATCCTACTGCAAGAGTAGGATAGCTGTTGGGAAAACCAATATCTAAGCTCACCAAAAACAGCCGATTAGAAGCACAAAAGCAAAGGAAGTTATGAGCCTTTCGCTTTTGTGCCAAATGCTACCTGCTGTCCTTGCGATGGCAGGTAGATGCGGCTGTTTATCGCTGGGGCTGAGCTTAGACCTAGACTAAACAGCCGTTTTTTTATATTCCAATACTATCCTCTTTTCTTTCGGATTCCGCCCCTATTTTATGACGGAACGAAAGGAACAACAAATCAAAAGTGAAAGACGCGTGGCCGACTTTGGCGAAGTGCTTACCGCACGGCGCGAAGTAGAGGCTATGCTGGATCTTGTTAAAAACGAAGCGGAACGTATAGACAGCCGATTTTTAGAGCCTGCCTGCGGTACGGGTAACTTCCTTGTCGCCATATTGGAGCGTAAACTCAAAACATTACAGGCACGCTACCGCACCAAACAAGCAGATTTTGAAGCCCAGTTACTATCCGCATTGGGAAGCATCTATGGCATTGACTTATTGGAAGACAATGTGAAAGAATCCCGCCAACGACTTTTTGAACTGGCCGTACAGGCGTATCAAGATTCTTTGCGCAAAAAACCTGATGAACACTTTCAAAACCTTATTCGCTTTGTTTTAAGCAAGAACATCCAGCAGGGTGATTCTTTAAATGGCCTAGATAAAATAATTTTTACACAATGGAGCCTTATCGGGTACACCATCAACCGCGAAGAATACTCCCTTTCCCAAATGAACCAAGAGGGAGACATTAGCAATTTACCTTTGTTTTCTGTCTGTGAAAATGAGCAAAAGGAACCCATCTTTATTCCCAAGCCTTTGCGTTCTTTCCCGCCTGTTCATTACCGCAAATTATTGGAGGAAACCAAATGACCTTCTTAAAAGAACTGCATAAGCCGGACATTTTGGACTGTATAGCCCACTTATCTTCCGATGAAGTATTTACGCCACCCAAACTGGTAAATGAAATGCTGGATATGCTTCCGCCTGTCCTATTTCAAAGTACGGAAACAAAGTTTTTGGATCCTGGCTGTAAGTCCGGCGTGTTCTTGCGGGAAATTGCCAAGCGGTTAATTGAAGGAGAAAAAGAACTTATCCCAGATTTAGAAAAGCGGATTTACCATATTTTTACTAACCAGTTGTTTGGACTTGCTATTACAGAACTGACTGGGCTTTTGGCGCGGCGTTCCGTTTATTGTTCCAAAAATGCAAACGGCAAATACTCTATTTGCCCGTTTAGCACACCGAAGGGGAATATTGAATATACCCGAATGGACCATATTTGGCGTAACGGCAAATGCGCTTTATGCGGGGCCAGCCAAAGCCAGTATGACCGTGGCGATATTTTGGAAAACCACGCGTATAGTTTTATTCACTGTAACGAAGAATACAACCCAACACTTTTTAAGAGGTTAAAAGATATGAAATTTGATGTAATTATTGGAAATCCCCCGTATCAATTAAGCGACGGCGGTGCGCAAGCAAGTGCCAGCCCAATTTATCAACTATTTGTGGAACAAGCCAAACGCCTAAATCCCCGCTACCTCACTATGATTATTCCTTCGCGCTGGATGACGGGTGGCAAGGGCTTAGATATTTTCCGGAAAACAATGATTCACGATAAGCATTTCAAAACATTGCACGACTTTGCGGATTCTAATGAGTGTTTTAGAGGAGTAGATATTAAAGGTGGCGTGTGTTATTTTTTGTGGACACGAGATTCTGAACAAGAGTGTGATATTTATCGGCATAATGATTTAGGAGTATCTCACTCTAAAAGATACTTGGCAGAACCCGATGATGACATTTTTATTCGTGAAAATACGCTGATTACAATCAAACACAAAGTGCAGATTTTACGAGAAAAGACTCTGGATTTGATTGCATCTCC
>NZ_DJOA01000009.1:47185-50891 GCF_002437085.1 Candidatus Avelusimicrobium stercoris
GGAGATGCAATCAAATCCAGAGAAAAATACAATTTACCTCCTATGTTTGATACCCCAATAAAAGGAGGGTATACATTGCTGGGATTAGATGATAAATTAAAAAGGGTTTATAGATATCTTCCTTCGGACTATCCCTTTACAAAAACAGAGGGATTAAATAAATATAAGATTTTTATTTCCGAAAGTTATGGTTGTGGTGAAATCGGTGAGATTCCTGCTACGCCAGTTCTGGCTACGCCAGGAATGTTGTGTACGGAAACTTTTATTCAAATTGGGCCTTTTAACAATGAAAACGAAATGAAAAATTGTTATGGTTACATAAAAACAAAATTTTTTAGGGCCTTGGTGGGTATTCGCAAACAAACCCAGCACGCAACGCGAACAGTGTATAAATATGTGCCCATACAGGATTTTACGCAAGAGTGGACAGATGAAAAACTCTACAAAAAATATGGCCTTTCCCAAGAAGAAATTAACTTTATAGAGTCAATGATTAAACCGATGGAATAGGAGAACTCTATGCCTGAATTATTAAACAGTCATAAAATTCCTAAGATTTATGTCTATACGGAACCGCAATATAAAACCGCGGAATGGGAAGGCAAGCGTAAGGGGCAGGGATTCCTAAAAATAGGGTTTACTACCGGAAACGTGGAAAACCGTATCCGCCAACAATTCCCAACCAATAAACCAGTGGATAATCCCTTTGAAATTCTGCTGGAAGAGGTGGCTATCCGCAAGGACGGCACCTTTTTTAGCGATAAAGACGTGCACCGTATTCTGCGCAAAAATGGGGTGGAAGAACGCACTACACAGGGTAAGCATACAGAATGGTTTGAATGTACCTTGGAAGAGGTAGAACAGGCCATTTTTGCCGTTAAAAACCATAAAACAACCTTTACTGAACGCCGAATGGATTTTGCTATGCGGCCGGAACAGGCACAGGCCGTAAAAGTTACCAGCGAATACTTTAAAAACTTTTCTTACGAACGGGAACACAAAACGCCGCACTTTCTGTGGAATGCCAAAATGAGGTTTGGTAAAACCTTTACTGCATATCAACTAGCCAAAAAAATGGGATGGAAGAAGGTGCTTGTGCTTACTTTTAAGCCAGCCGTGCAAAACTCGTGGGAAACCGATTTGGTAAATCACGTGGATTTTGCAGATTGGCAATTTGTTTGCCGTACGGGTACGCAATATAAAGACATTGATCCCAAAAAGCCGTTTGTATGGTTTGCCAGTTTCCAAGATGTACTGCAAAAGACGGATGCGGGGGGAATTAAACCGCGTAATGAAGAGATTCACTGTATAAACTGGGATTGCATTATCTTGGATGAATACCATTTTGGGGCTTGGCGTGATAGTGCAAAAGATCTGTACGATGCCGAGGATAAAGCCGAACAAAAAAAGCAGGCCGGAGACGGTTTGGAATACTACGATGAAGAGCAAATGCCCCTAACAACCAGTGCCTATTTATACTTATCCGGCACGCCGTTCCGCGCATTAAACAATGGGGAATTTTTGGAAGACCAAATCTTTAACTGGACTTATACCGACGAACAACGCGAAAAGAATAACTGGGATGAAAAACAAGGGGAAAACCCATATCTGGAACTTCCGCAAATGGTAATGATGACCTACCAAATGCCCGAGGAAATACGAGCCATTGCCTTATTGGGCGAATACAACGAGTTTAATCTGAACGAGTTTTTTAAAGCAAAAGAGGAAGGGGGCCTTTGTAAGTTTGCGCACGAAGCGGAGATCGTCAATTGGCTGAATTTGCTCCGCGGACAGTATAAACCCAGCACATTAGATGAACTTAAAATCGGCAAGAAGCCCCCGATGCCCTACTCCGATATCCGTTTGCTTAGCGCGTTAAGCCATACATTTTGGTTTTTACCATCGGTGGCTAGTTGCAAAGCAATGGGGGACTTGCTCCAAAAACATCCGTTTTACAAAGAATATAAGGTGATTGTCTGTGCCGGAAATGAAGCCGGAATGGGGGTTGAGGCCTTGGAACCTGTAAGAAGAGCCATAGGAAACGGTTTTGATACAAAGACCATCACCTTGTCCTGCGGAAAACTTACCACGGGGGTTACTGTGCCGGAGTGGGGCGGTATCTTTATGCTACGCAATACATCTAGCCCAGAAACTTACTTTCAAGCGGCCTTCCGCGTCCAATCCCCTTGGACAGTTAGAAATCCGGACGGCGTGAACCCAAACGAAAAGAAAATTGTAAAAGATACCTGCTATGTGTTTGACTTTGCACCGGATCGGGCGTTAAGCCAAATTGCCGAATATAGTGCCCGCCTAAATGCTGCCAGCAAAGAATCACCAGAAAAGCGTGTAGAGGAATTTATCCATTTCCTGCCGGTGCTTTGTTATGATGGCAGCACAATGGAACTAATCAATGCCAGCGAACTGCTAGATTTGGTAATATCCGGAACGGCTTCCTCTATGTTGGCGCGCCGTTGGGAAAGTGCCCTGCTGGTAAATGTGGACAACCCGACCTTGATCAAACTAATAGAAAATGATAAAGCGATGGAGGCTTTATCCCGCATTGAGGGATTCCGCAATTTAAATAAGGACATTACAACGCTGGTAAATAAGTCCGAAGCACTTAAAAAAGCAAAGCAAGAAAACAAAGAAGACCTTTCAAAACAGGAAAAAAAGCAACTTACTCAGGAAGAAAAAGAAATTAAGTCCAAACGTAAAGAAATACAGGAAAAATTGCTTAAATTTGCTACCAGAATCCCTGTGTTTATGTATTTAACAGACTACCGGGAACAAACACTACGAGATGTAATTACCCAGTTGGAGCCGGAACTGTTCCAAAAGGTAACGGGGCTAACCATACCAGATTTTGAGTTGTTGGTTAGCATTGGCATTTTTAATGAGCAGATTATGAACTCGGCTGTATTTGCTTTTCGGCGTTATGAAGAAGCAAGTTTATCCTATACAGGCCTGACTAAACACCAAGAACTCCTGGTGGGTGGGTTTAATACTAAATTACCACGAATAGAAGTGGAAAATCTTGGCAGGTAAACTAAATTATTGTATAATCGCAATAAAGAGGAGAATATGTATAAACTATTAATATCAAGTTTAACTTTATTTTTATCTATAAATTCGTTCGCTTGGAATGAAACTTATACTACCATTGGTAATACTATTTATGGGGCCGACGGAAGCACCTACACACGGATAGGAAATACTACCTATAATTCTGATGGTATTAGTTACACTCAAATAGGTAACACTACCTATGGTTCTGATGGAACCTCCTATACACGGATAGGAAATACTACTTATAGTTCTGATGGCACTAGTTATACGAAAATAGGCAATACTACCTATGGCTCTGATGGTTCAACTTATACCAAAATAGGTAATACTACTTACGCCTCTGGATATGATACCGATGGAGAATATGAAGATGATGATTTTGAAATTATCACCCCTAGTTATAATTACAAAAAAAACAACTATTCTCCGTCAAATAATACTTTTGGTATTAATAAAGAAAAGAAAAAAACAACCTCTTGGTATGAATCTGACTCTGATTCAGATTTAACATCATATGAGTCCCCTATTTTATTTCCAATAAAAAAAGATGTAACATATCGTTCGTCTACCGATATATTTGGCAACACCACAACTCGTGGAAGTGATGGAAGCACTTACCGAACATCGACTGATATGTTTG
>NZ_DJOA01000043.1:0-7094 GCF_002437085.1 Candidatus Avelusimicrobium stercoris
AAAACTTCCCCCAGAAAACCTTTGCCTCATAAGACTGCGCTTACCTTAAATAATGGACTTTATGACTTTTACATAAATAATTTACCACCAATAAGAAAATTAATAGAACAGAAAAGCATACTCCAATACCGAATTATACAAAACACACCTTGCGTCATTAGAAACCCAACTCATAGTCGCAGCGGTCCGCCTTTCTTACGCCCGCACCACAAAATGAAAACCACCTGCCTAATCTCTACACACCTTATTGGTACTGTTGGTGGCAATGGGTCCCCTGCATTAGTTGGGCACGAACAGGTTGAAGACGAGGCATATAGGATAGCCCTTGCATCTTGCCATAACTCCACCATAGATTAGTTTGCGTATCTTAAAAAAGTTATTACCTTATATTTTAAATGGACTTCCTTCATAGGTCGCCTTTACGACTGGGGAATTTTACCACATACTTGGTAGCCCCCCGGCTAAAACCTTCTTATCTTTTTTCTATGATTTTTCCGTTCCATTGGGTTAAATTGGGCATATGCACTGAATACCACTTTTTAAAATAATCATCAATTTGGCTAACTTTCGCTTGCACAGCCCTGCGTAATTTTTCAATTTGTTTTAAATAGCCGCTCTTGGTAAAGTAATGCCTCAATTTACAAGGTCCCTGCCAAAATTTCTTGGATAATATCGGTGCGCGCTCAAAAAAATCAGTATCCAGGCACATTTCCTTTTCGTTATTGGGGCGGATTTTATAGGCTAGTCCATCTATATTTTTAAGCAGCGAAAGTGATTTCAGGCGTGGAGCAAGTTCAAAAGCCATTATACGTATTTGTATATAATTATCTTTCCTACATATGGTGGTAGTTAGGAACTCCAAAAATTTACCTTCACACAAGCGGCACATATCGTACATATACCCCAATCCCGCGTAATATCCAAACCAAGCGTCCTTGAAAGGTGCGCTAACAAAATTTTTATCCTTTAAAATAGGGAGAATATCGCGCAGGAAAACAGTATTCCTCGCTTGTAGTATTTCCTTGCTCGTTGCCTTATACCAAAACATTTTTCAAATCCTTGGGGGCTATTCCGTCCACATCTTGCCAAAGTATAGCATTTTTAGCGCCCAAACTTACCTGCCGCCCGCCTAAAAAAATATCAGGCGACAAAAGGTTGTCGCCGGAGCGTGCTATGATAAATGTATGGAACCCTTAATAGAAGCATACTTGTCTGGTAACGAGAAGCGCCTCCGCCAACTGGTGTTGTCCGGGGCGGATGTCAATCGGCCAATGCGTGAGTACCCGGGCGATATTTTGTTGGAGCCTTGTTTGGCTAAAAATATCCGCCTGGTAAAGTTTTTGCTAAGCCACGGTGCCCAGCCCACGGGGAAACTCCTATCAGACCTGATTGGGTATAGCGGAGTTTTGCCCGTGCGGTATCTGGCCAGACTTTTGCGGCGGTTGTTAAAAACCGGTGCGAACCCCAATGCAAAGGATCACATACACCCCCTCTTGTGGTGGGCCGCGGAGAGCTGTGATTCGCGCACGCGCGACAATGCGCGGCTGGCGTCTGTATTGCTACAATTCGGGGCGGCCCCCAATCTACGGGCGGACCCGTGCAAGGGGGACTACAACCCACAAGAAACGCCCTTTTTGCGGGCGGCGTATTGCAACCAAACGGCTATGCTCATTAAACTGCTTAAATATGGGGCAGATATAAATACTGTGGATAATTACGGGCGAAATGCGCTTTTTTACGCGGCAATGGGTATGGGGCGGTTACCCGTCTATAAGTGCTTGGTACGGCACCATATTGATTTGCAGCACCGCCTGCCGGACGGGACAAGCATTACGGATTATATGCGGAATTTGTCCCCGTTTGTAAGCGGACAGGCCGAGGCGTATTTAATCGGTTACGGGGCTCCGCGTCCTACTATCCCGCGTGCCAAACTTCGCCCTATCCTATAATCCAAGCCGCTATACTTTTGCGTGCTTTATTGCTATCCACTCGCCCACCCGGCTTTTGCTTGCATAAAAAACCTGCTTTTTGTATTGTATGGGTATATACTTGCTTTTCTTCCTCGTTAAATTTTTCTATTGGAGCATACTATGGCAAATTACCGTTGGGGTATTGATTTGGGCACATCTTCTATTGGCGTGGCCGTTTACGAGACGGACGATAACGGCAAAATCCTTTCTTTAAAACATTTGGACAGTTATATCTTTGGCGAGCCTGTGGCCCCCAAGGAAATGGTAACTTTGAACACCGCCCGCCGCGCGGCGCGTTTGATTCGCCGTCAGGTGGAGCGCAAGGCGGCCCGCCTTAAAAAAATGTCCTACATTGCTAAATCCTTGGGCGTTACGCCGGAAGTTTTGCGCGCCACGCCGGAGGACGTTATCGCCTTGCGTGCCCAAGCGGTGCGGGAGGAAATTTCTATCCCGCAACTTATCAAGGTGCTTAGCCACATCGTCAAAAACCGCGGCTACAAGGGTACCCTGTCCGCAGAGGACAAAGGCACCGTCGGCAAAAAATTATCCCAAACAGCGCAAGCCCTTACCGGGGGTAAAACCTTGGGCGAACTCTTGTACGAGCGCAAAACGCAGGCCAACGGCCAGCCGTGGCGGAAGGTGGAAGAAGACGGCACTTTCATTTACCGCCAATTAGTAGAGGACGAATTTGCCCGCATTTGGGACACGCAAGCCAAGTTCCACCCGGAGTTAAACGGCTCCTACGCTGTGTGGGGGGATAAAATGTTCCCTGATTATCCGGGCAAAACAGAAATCCCGTTGAAAGATGCCTTCCACTCGGCAATGTTTTACCAACGCCCGATAAAGTGGGAATTGGAAACGGTCGGAAACTGCGAAATTTATCCTACGGAAAAGCGCGCCGCCACGGCCCAAATTGCCTATCAGCATTACCGTATGGCAAAGGTACTTTCCGATTTGCGCGTGCGCACTAAAAACACGCGCGAAAGCGTCCCGCTTACGTTGGCGCAAAAGTCGCAACTTTTTGAATTTTTGGACGCGCACACCGCGGAATATTCGCCGGAAACAAAGGCCGTTCCGTTTACCACGCTATATAAGAAGTTGGGCCTGCCGGAAGGGTGCACCTTTACCTTGGACCGCACCTATCACGCTAGAGGCGGCTTAAAAGGCAATAGCACTTTGTACGCGTTTGAAAAGGCGGGCGTTTTAAAAGAGTGGTCCAATTTAACGGATACGGTGCAAGAATTGGTCTTGGAATTTTTAGCCAATGTTTCCAACCTGTCGGACATTATGGACAATTCGGACGCGTACATAAAAGAGCGTGTACCGGAATTAACCAAAAACTTAAAGCCCACCACGCAGGATTGCGAAGCGTGCTATAAATTTATTTTGCAGTTAAAAGAGCGCAATGTATTGCCGGAGTTGTCGTTGGAGCAAGGGCGCAGTTCATACAGCATTAAAGCGCTTAAAATGCTTACAGAGCGCATTATGCAGGGCGAGCAGGAAGCGGACGTCTTGGCGGAAATAGAAGCGCAAAAAATGCACCCGCAGGGCAAATTCCGCTCCACCGAGGCTATTTTGAACGAGCAAGCCATTAACGACCCGGTTGTTTCCCGCGCGCTTGCGGAGTTTAGGCGGGTAATGGCTTATACCTTGCACAAGTTTGGCCAGCCGTCCGAAGTGGTGGTGGAACTTTCCCGCGACATTAAAAACTCCTTGCGCCGCCGCCAATTTTTGGAAGGCCAAAATAAAATCCAGGCGGACGCGCGCAAAGAGGCTATTGCAGAATTGCAGGCGCGTCATACGTTAGTCAGTCCCCGCAATATAGAAAAATATTTGCTGTGGAAAGAACAGGATGAAATGTGCCCATATAGCGGACGATCTATTTCCTTTGGGCAGGCGTTTGACGAAAAACAAACGCAGGTGGACCATATTATCCCGCAGCGCGGGGAAATTGGCGGGCCAAACGTGTTTGAAAATAAGGTATTGGCGTTTACGGACCAAAATAAAGAAAAAAGTAACCGCCTGCCTTACGAGTGGAAATTCCAAGCGGACATAGACGATTACTTGGCTTTGCAAGCCACCAACAAGCAGAAAAAGAAGAATAAAGAGGCGGTTAATTACGATTTTGGCCGTCATAGTACGCTGATTAGCTTTGTACAGCATTTGTGGGCCCTCTATTCCAAAGAGAAAAAGGGGTATTACTCCGCCCGCGACCACAAATATAAACCCACGCAAAGAGGGGCTCGTATTTTGCGCAAAATTAATAACTTACTGGCTACGCCGGACGAGGTAAAGCAAGATTTTGTGGCACGCCAGAACCAAGAAACCGCTTGGATAGGCAAAATTGTGCTGGACTGGTGTAAGGACTTTTGTCCCAAGGTTACGCCCTCTTATGGGGCTTTAACCGCCTATTTGCGCGGACAGTTACATTTTGAGGATGTTCTGCCCTTAATCCGCTTGCAGGAAGGGAAAACTCTCTATGATAAAGACGATAAAGAAATAGACCCCGCCAAATGGCAGGAACTTTACACCAAACATCAGTTAAATTACAAAGAAGCCGGGGCGTTGCAGGAGGATTTTGAGAAGTATTGTAAGGATAAGGACTTACTGACGGAAAGCGATAAACAAAAGGCGTATTTTAATTTTGTGCGGGAACAGCGTACCCAACTGCAATTTAACAAACGGTGCGACCACCGCCACCACGCGGTGGATGCGGCCGTAATCGGGTTGTGCGATTTGTCCTTGGTGCAAAAGGCTTCCGTTCATAATAGAAAATACGGAACCTTACATAAAATAGAAGGGATAAATCCGGACGGCTCCCGCAATAAAGATAAAGACATCTCGGGCCTTATGCTGGATAATATCCCACAGTATGCCGCGTTGCGCGAAGCCGTGCAAGCGCGTTTAACCAATTATGTGGTATGGCATAAGCCGGACCACTTTCCAAGCGGCGCGCTGTTTGACCAAACGGCGTATAATGTACTACCCAAAGACGGCGAAAAACGCCTGGTAAAGCGTGCCCCTCTGGCTAGTTTCTTAAAGGCAAACGAAAAGAAAACCTTGGAAAACTTGGAGAAATTACTGTTTTGCGACGCGGTAAAAAATGAAATTATTGCCCAGTTTAAAAAACGCTTGGCGCAGGGGATGACGCAAGAGGAAGCCTTGTGCGGAAAGAAAGACGACCCGTCCGACGGGATTTCTTACCGGGGCAATAAAGTAAAGCAAGTAAAATATATGTATTTAGTTGGCCGCGGTATCCGCGTGTTTGACGAAAACGCGGATAAAGAAATTTTTAGCACGGATAAAGTCGGCACTCAGCACAAAAAAGCCTATCAAAACGGTGGATACGCCTGTATGGACTTTGACGCCAAAACAGGCAAAAAGTTGGCGCTTATCCCCTTGTGGCAATATCAAAGCAAGAAGCAAGTGCCGCCCGGAGTGGTGCGGGTATTTATTGGAGATATGTTGTTTGATAAGGAACAGAAACAATTTTATACAATCAAACAGTTTAGCGCGCAGGCTGGTCTGGTATTGCAGTTAAATACGGAAGTTCAAAAATTTGAAGTTAGAACTTCCAACATTAAAAATTACAGCGTGGTATCCAGCAGGCAGGATATCGCCAAATTGAAAGATAATGAGCATACAACATCTGATTAGTATTGATAGGGAAGCCAAACTGTCTATTGACACGGGCAGGCTCAAAATAACCTTCCAAAACGCGGGCGAAACGCATTTTATCGCCGCGTGCGACATCGCCGTGCTTATTTTGGCTCACCCGTGTATCAGCCTGTCTTTGGCGGTTTATCAGGAACTGGCCAAAAACGGGGCGGTAATCCTTACGGCGGGGGAAAAGTATATGCCCTGCGCAATGAGCGTGCCCTTTGGCGTGAATATAGACGGAGCCCGCCGCCCTTTCCAGCAAGCCCAACAGTTAGGTAGCGACGCTGCCGGGCAATGCTGGGCGCAGTTGCTCTCGTCCAAGGTGTTGGGCCAAGCCTTGGTAGCAAGCGCGTTTGCACCGGAACTATCCGAGCGGCTTAAATTAATTGCCAAACACATTGAACCCGGGGATAAAGAGTGCCGGGAAGCGCAGGCCGCGCAACTGTATTGGCCGGAATTTTTTAAGTCGCTTGATAATCCCATAGATTTTAGGGATAAACAAGGAGCCACGGACCCGGTAAATATTGCGCTAAACTATGGTTATGCCGTCCTGCGGGCGATTGTGGCACGGGGACTGGCTGGGGCGGGGCTGTGCCTGAATTTTGGCGTGGGGCATTGCCGGAAGGATAATCCTTTTAACTTGGCCGACGATTTTATTGAGCCCTTCCGTTTTTTGGCGGACCGGGCCGTATATCAAATTTTTAGGGATAATCAGCCCACCACTTTTGATAAAGAGGTTAAAAAGCAACTGCTTTACGCGTTGCTTGCAAGCACAATTACTATTGCAGGGAAGATGTACCGCTTATTCCAAGGCGTAGATTTTGCCGTCAATAGTTATTGTTTAAGTTTGCAAGACCCACGCCGCAAATTGCTGCTGCCGAATTTGCCCGCACGCCCCGGCAAGACGCCGCAAACGTCTCTGTGGCAAGCCGTGCAGTTCCCCTATGAAACCCAATAGTTGGCGCATTATGTGGGTGGTGGCGGTGTTTGACTTACCGACGCAAACCAAAATCCAGCGCAAGCGGTACGCGGGGTTTCGCAAGTTGCTGTTGCATAATGGGTTTAGTATGATGCAGTACTCCGTATATGTGCGCAATATGCCCACAATGCACCAGGCGCAGGCGTTAATCAAGCAGTTGGGGCCGCAAACGCCGCCGCAGGGCCAATGCGCTTTTTTGATGATTACCGACAAACAATTTGGCCTGACGAGAAACTTCTATGGGCCGTCTTTACGGCAAGAAAAAATCCCCAAAAAGCACGAACAACTCATACTTTTTGAGGATTTTTAATTATTTACAACCAAATTAAAACTAATTTAAGTGGGAATAAATCCCTTTGCGGGCTTTAATGCCCTTGTTACCTAAGTTGAGGCACAAATAAGAATAAGGTTCCTGAAATTATTTTACCAAAAAGGCTTATTTTTTAACAACTTTTTATAGTTTAACAAATCTTACCTTATTCTTC
>NZ_DJOA01000043.1:7121-7259 GCF_002437085.1 Candidatus Avelusimicrobium stercoris
CTTCGGTGCCTAATAGGAACACACTGCCGTTAATGCCGGCTAACTCCAAGCAAATCTTACCTTATTCTTCGGTGCCTAATAGGAACAAGCGGGCTACACAAAGTCCAACCGCCTTTGCAAATCTTACCTTATTCTTCG
>NZ_DJOA01000043.1:7318-7457 GCF_002437085.1 Candidatus Avelusimicrobium stercoris
TTCTTCGGTGCCTAATAGGAACCGGTTAGACCAGAGCTGTCTATCATAATATCAAATCTTACCTTATTCTTCGGTGCCTAATAGGAACGGGGGCCCTTTGTGCCCCTCTCTATATACACAAATCTTACCTTATTCTTCG
>NZ_DJOA01000043.1:7487-24639 GCF_002437085.1 Candidatus Avelusimicrobium stercoris
TCTTCGGTGCCTAATAGGAACAGGGCTAAATATTTCTTGTTCATTTTTTTTCAAATCTTACCTTATTCTTCGGTGCCTAATAGGAACAGGGGGGCTTTGTGCCCCTCTCTATATACACAAATCTTACCTTATTCTTCGGTGCCTAATAGGAACATACCGCTTTAACCGCGGTTTGCTATACCGCAAATCTTACCTTATTCTTCGGTGCCTAATAGGAACACTTGGCCCCTAGCCCGCCGGGAAAAAGAACAAATCTTACCTTATTCTTCGGTGCCTAATAGGAACAAGATAGGTAGTTTTCCTTATTTGGCAATTTTTTACCTACTAATAAGATATCCTATTTCTTTTCAAAGAACTACTTATATTTTAATAAGCGCGCGGCGTAAAGTCAAGGTGTAATTTCAGTTGCGCCGCGCACCTTATTTGCTCCGTGGCTTGGCTCATTTAAAAATCTCGCCTGTTGTTCCCTGCCTTGTGCAAATATTTGTACAATAAAGTTACGTATGAACTTACCGCAAGAATTTACCCAATATACCGCTAATGTGTTCGGCCCACAGCGTTGGGAGCGCTTCGTGCAGGCGTTTGCGCAGGAAGCGGCGGTAAGTGTGCGCCTCAACCCGTGGAAGGCTTTGAAAAACCCTTTTTCGCAGGCCGAGCCTGTGCCGTGGTGCCAAGGGGGATTTTGGCTAAACGAGCGTCCGGCTTTCACGCGCGACCCGCTCTTCCACGCCGGCGTGTATTATGTGCAGGAGGCGGGTTCTCTCTTCTTGGATTTCGTTCTGCGCCATTGGGTAAAGGAGCCTGTCAGCGCGCTTGATTTGTGCGCCGCGCCGGGGGGAAAATCTACCCTGATGCGTGCCGCCCTGCCCAAGGGTTCCGTGCTGGTCAGCAACGAGATTGAGCGCCGCCGCGCCAATATCCTTTTGGAAAATATCCTCAAACAAGGCCACCCGGACACCTTGGTTACGCACAACGCGCCCAAGGATTTTGCGAAAACGGACCTAATTTTTGATGTGATTTTGGCGGACGTGCCGTGTTCGGGCGAGGGGCTTTTTCGTCGTGATGAGGGTGCCATAAAAGAGTGGAGCCCGCAAAATGTGCATTTTTGCGCCGAACGCCAACGGCAAATTTTGCGCGATATTTGGCCTTGCCTCAAAGACGGCGGGCTGCTGATTTACAGCACGTGCACCTTTAACACGCACGAAAACGAGGAAAACGTCCGCTGGCTGGCGGACGAATTGGGGGCGGAAATTTTATCCGTTCCCGTGCGTCCCGAGTGGCAGATTACGGGCAGCCTGCTGGACGGGTGGGAACAGCCCGTGTACCGCTTTATCCCGGGCACAACCCGCAGCGAAGGGCTCTTTATGGCGGTCCTTCGCAAAACGGGCGGAAATCGGGCTTTTGCAACTTTGCCCGCTTCTCTGCGCACGCAAGTTAAAAAATATCCGCTTTTGCACTTGCTTTCCGACGGTCAGCCCAAGCCCGAAACCAAAGGCCGGGAGCAAATCCCGTCTATTGCGCAGGCGCTGTCGCTTGCCACTAAGGAAACGGATTTTCCCCGGGCGGAACTGCCGTTGGACGCGGCCTTGCGTTACCTGCACCGGGAAGCCCTCATTTTGCCAGCGAGCACGCCACGCGGCTTTGTTCTGGTAACGTATCAGGGCCACCCGCTTGGCTTTGTAAAAAACTTGGGCGACCGCGCCAATAATCTCTATCCCAAACCCTGGGCCATCCGCAGTTTGTAAGGCTTAATCCCTTTTGAATAAATCGCGCGTATAGATTTTGTCTTGCACGTCGTCTAAGGCGCTTTCGTAACGGTTGGCAATAATCAGCGAGGAACGGCGTTTAAAGTCGGTCAAATTGTTTACCACCTCGCACCCGTGGAAGGATGAGCCGTTTTCCAAGGACGGTTCGTAAATAATCAGAGCCACTTTTTTGGCTTGCAAGCGCTTTATGATACCCTGTATGGCACTCTGCCTAAAATTATCACTCCCCGATTTCATCGTCAAACGATATACGCCGACAACTGTGTTTGGTGTAACGCTTGCTTGTTGAAGGATGCGCCCGGCGATAAAATCTTTGCGCGTGCGGTTGGCGGCTACAAGGGCGGAAATGATGTTTTGCGGTACATCTTGGTAATTTGCCAGCAGTTGCTTGGAATCTTTGGGCAGGCAATAGCCGCCGTAACCAAAAGAAGGGTTATTATAGGAGTCGCCGATCCGCGGGTCCAGGCAGACGGCCTCTATAATTTGCCGGCTGTTTAATCCGTTAAGTTCGGCATAGGTGTCCAATTCGTTAAAATAACCCACGCGCAAGGCCAAATAGGTGTTTGAAAATAGTTTCACGGCCTCGGCTTCCGTGTAGCCCATAATTAAGGTTTTGATATTGGGTTTTAGGGCGCTTCGTTTGAGTAAATCAGCAAATACTTCCGCTTGTTTGGTTAAAAATTCGTCCGTGAGGTCCGTTCCTACCACAATGCGGGAAGGGTATAAGTTGTCGTACAGGGCTTGGCCTTCGCGTAAAAATTCAGGGCTGAATAAAATATTTTTTAGTCCCATTTTTTGCGGATTTGGTGCGTATAACCCAGCGGGATGGTGGATTTGATAACTACCGTAGCGGTGGGCGTATATTTTTTGACCAATTGGATTACATCCTCCACCGCGGAAGTTTTCTAAATGGTCGGGCACGGAGCAGTGACTGTGAGTGCATCTTAGAACGCGTACTGAGGTTCCCTGTTTATCAGGGAAAGAACAGGGAATTTTGCCCATTTCGGGGCAGTTTTGCGGATTCTGGAGATATTTCTTTATAAAATGCATCGTCGGAACAAACCGAAGGAAAACGCTCCAAATTCCCTAAAACGGATAACAGGGAAAAAGCAGGCGAAAATAGAGAATAAATTGCGTTTTAATTAATAGTGCTGGGATTTTAATCTTAATAATTTGAAAATAGGGGCCTCTAATGGATATTAAGGGGCTATATTAAATTCTAATCCCTATTTTTAGTTTTTTCCGGCAATATAAAATCCCTTATAAGTATGTGATGGGTATGCGCTGAATATTTTGGGTAATAAAAAGCGGGTTTGTGGCCATACAAAGTACCGCGCCTGTCCCTTGTTTCAGTTGTAGTTTTTCCAAAATGGAAAAATGCCGGATATCTTCTTTCGTCGGATTCGTTTTCTTTTTTATTTCCACCGGATAAAAAGTGCCGTTTTCTTCCAGTAATACATCTATTTCTTGCCCCTCTTTATCCCTATAATAATAAATATTCGGCTGTTTGCCGTTATGCCAATAACTTTTCAAAATCTCACTTACGGCATATGTTTCAAACATAGCCCCGCTCATAGCCCCTTCACGCAGGGTTTCCGGGGTTTTCCATCCGGTTAAATAACTTGCAAGTCCCGTATCCAAGAAATACACTTTCGGCGTTTTAATAAAACGCTTCCCTATATTGTTGGAATAAGGGGATAAAATATAAATCAAGTTAGATGCTTGCAAAACAGACAACCACTCCTTTAAGGTTGGGGCCGATACATCCACATCATCTGCCATCGCTTTATAGTTGAGCATTTGCCCTGTCCGCGCCGCCAAAGAACGCATAAATTTTAGAAAATCCAATTCTTTATGAATGGCACTTAATGTTCGTATATCCCGCTCTATGTATGTTTGCAGATAGGATTCATAAAAAGTTTCCCAGTGTATATTATCCGCAGGATATAATTTGGGATAAGAGCCTTTCCAAATGCGCTCATACACTTTGATAATGTCGGCCTCGGGCGCATTAACAGCCTGTGTTTTAATGTATTGCTCCGTTGGCAAGAAAGGCAGTGCAGACCTGTTGCCGTCTTTTTCGGTTTGTGACAGCCCTTGCAGTTGCAGAATCCCCACTCTGCCTGCCAAACTTTCCGTCACATTCTTCATTAAATGGAACTGCTGGGAACCCGTCAGCCAGAACATACCGGGTTGTTGGTGTTTGTCAATTTGTATTTTAATGTATGGCAGCAGTTGCGGTGCATATTGTATTTCATCAATAAGTACGGGCGCGGGGAAGTTCTGTAAGAACATGGCGGGATCGTTTTGTGCCAATGCCCGATTATCCAAAGAATCTAAAGATACATAGGTGCGGGAATTAGACTCACAATTTTTTAAGATAGTGGTCTTGCCCACTTGGCGCGGCCCCGTCACTAACACCGCAGGGAAAAACTGACTCATTTGCAAAATACTCTTTTCCAAGGTTCTTTTTATGTAAGCCATATATATATTCCTGACCAAAACAAAGTACAACTTTATATTAGCCAAAACAAGAGGGATGTGTCAACTATTTTTTAGGCAAAAGTTAGGCAAGAACACTGTTTAATTTTTGACATTCGTGTCAATGCTGAATTGTAATCAATGTCAAAATATTCTTACCATACTTTTCATAAGGAAATATAGGAATTACGAGCCTAATTGCTGATAATTCCTATTTTGGGGTAATTATTTAGAGCGGTTGCGGTTATAGGCTTCCAACGCTTCTTTTAGCCCGCAGTTGCTACATATCGCGGTTTTATATCCTTTCGGGCTAATTGCCGGATAGCCACCCATAGGGCCGCCACATTTGGGGCAAATGCGTCTTTTTCTCATAAAAACTCCTTATTTTTCTTGGTGCAGGTAGGTCATTACCGCGTAAACATTTTTTATGCGTTCGGCGGTGCCATCTATCCCGTACAGACTTCCCATAATGAGGTTTCGGTCCGAGGTATCAATTCCTTCCTGTGCGTCTTTTACGCTCTTGGAGAGGTCTTTTACTAACCCTTGCAATACTTCGTAGGAATGTTTTATTACTTCTAATCGCTCTTTTTCAGTCATATTATGCTCCTTGTTAATCTTGTATTTTGTGGCAAATGTCTGCCCCTAAAACAACTCCTAAATGGCTCCCGTTGTCCCAATGAACCATTATGGTCCCCCAAATCGTCCACGCCTTGTACGGTTCCTTTTGTGCCAAGGGGCGGAGCCTGTATATCGTTCATTTGAACAAGCACCACGCGCGAGCCTTTGGGGTATGCGGCGCGGAGGATTTTTACTAATTCTGCAAGGGGTTTTTTTTGGCGACCCATGCTGCTATCTCCTTGTGGAAAAATACATAACCCAATATCGGGTACTCCGTAATGGCCATAGCTAGGCCGGAGAGGGATTTATAGCACTTCCCTTCCCAATACAAACCGTCTGATTTTACTTCTATTAGCAGGTCCTTACCCTTAAACTTTTTAATAAATGTGGTCCCAATGGTGGGTAATCTGGGGGGTATTGGGCTTTTTAAGTATGGTAGGGTTGGCGATTACGCTCTCTAAAGAGGCTTTAATAGGCGTGGCTTTGGCGGCGCAATTGACGCTTTGTTGTTCTT
The DNA here is from genome assembly GCF_002437085.1 of Candidatus Avelusimicrobium stercoris. Taxonomy (NCBI): domain Bacteria; kingdom Pseudomonadati; phylum Elusimicrobiota; class Elusimicrobia; order Elusimicrobiales; family Elusimicrobiaceae; genus Candidatus Avelusimicrobium; species Candidatus Avelusimicrobium stercoris. The sequence continues at coordinate 12,867 of NZ_DJOA01000043.1, forward strand.
TTTTAGAATCCCCGACTTTACACGCGCAAACCGCGGTCTTTTTAGGGGTCTGCTTAAACCAAGTATCCCTTTGCGCTTCTACCTTGTCCACGCAAACCGCTGTCTTTTTAGGGGTTTTAGTGACTTTTTTATTCATAATTCTCTCCTATAAGTTTTATGTTTTACCGAGGCGGTTTCCCTCGTATGTACATATACGCTCTTATAGGGGGGAGAAGTCAAGTAATATTATTGTGAGATGGAAAAGAAGAAATATACTACTAAGTGTTGTTAAGTTTTTTATTTTTTATATATTCTAATACGATATCAATTATCATATACATCTTATTGATGTCCAAGAATGTTCTGCTTATATGATGCAATGTGTTTTCATAAGCATCATCTGTAAATATTCCGGTAAAAGAGCCTATTGAGACTATTTCTTGATGCTTAAGAGTTGTTTGCTCGTCATGCACTTTGATAACTTTGTTCATTTCTTTGTATATCTCTTGATATCTTTCAGATTCTTCTTTGATGGCTTTATTATATTCCTCTCTAATAACATCTAGTTTTCGTAAATATTCCACACTCATGTTATCAAGTTCTTCTTTTTTTTGTTGAAATAATTTAGTTTCTTCTGTGCTGAATATTTGAACATTATAGAATGGCATTCTATGCACCATGGCATGTCTCAGTTCTTTTATTTCATTGAACCATTCTTGAAAAATACTGATATTGGTGTCTCGTAGTGTTTGTAAAAAGTTTCTATTAAATAAAGATATTCGAGTGAGATCCTTGCGATTGTTTAAATCAATATTGGGGATAACATTAAATTCAAATTGTAAGATAAAAGCTAAACTGTCCAATATTGAGACAATGTTTGGATATATCGAGTTTAATAGGAAATCTAGATGAATCTTTTCTTTTTCAGATAGTTGTTCATACCTGTAAGGATCGTATATTTTGAGCATTTCACTAAAATTAAAGCGCAAAATTTGTAGACGCCTTAAGAAATCATAAAGCTTATATTTATTAGCCTGTGAGTTTTGTAATTTATAATATTTCGCATATCCATAACAGAAAGAATTTATTTTAGGTATGTATAGAAAGGGAATAATGTTAAGAGGAAAGAAATGTGAACATAAGTATATATCAGATTGATCTATCAAATTTTTCTTTTCCGTTTTATAATTTACTATAAGTATATCTAGAAATAAGCGTAAATCTTCCATCGGAAATGAAAGTCTTAATTTATTGAATATTGCTTTGTAATAAACATAATAATCGTCATTAAATATAGCGTAGGAATTTATTGAGCCTTTAATATCTCGAAAATATCCTGGTGACTCTATAAATCGTTTAATTACAGGCTTTGTTGCTAATTTGATAGAAGAAGTTTTTATAAGATTATGTAGTAAGTCTTTCATAATAATATTATATGAAACTCCTTTAACTAGCGTTGCAAAATTGCGGGAAGGCGTGATTCGTATTCTTGTCGTAGGCATTCCGCTTTTTTAGATATGATTTGTAACCTTCTTATACTTCCTCCGATATTATTTTGTTTGCAAAAGTAAAATTTAGTAAAGTTTAAGTAGATATTTCTGAGAGGTAAACATGAAACCGTTTGATACATTGTGGGATGATAATCCGGTAGACATTACCAAAGAAGCCAACTTCATTTGGAGCGTAGCCAACAAACTACGCGGTACCTACATGCCGGATAAATACGGCGATGTGATTATCCCTATGACGATTATCCGCCGCTTGGAATGCGCCCTGGCTCCCACAAAAGATGCCGTCGTCAAACAGTACAAAAAGAACCCCTCGTTTCCGGCCAAAGCCATGTATACCATATCCGGCATGCAGTTCTATAACACCAGTGAATTTACCCTAGCTGAACTCTGCAACGATTCCGAACACTTAGCCGCTAACTTTAATGCCTACATCAACGGTTTTTCGGCTAACGTACAAAACATCTTAAAAGAGTTAGACATGCCCACCCACATTGCCAAGATGGACAAAGGCGGTTGCTTATTCTCTGTTGTAAAGGCATTTTCGGAACTGGACCTCACTCCGGCCACGTATGATAGCATCAAAATGGGTTACATCTTTGAAAACCTCATTGGCCGCTTCTATCAAAACGTAGATGCCGGGCAATACTATACGGGCCGTGATATCATTAAATTGTGCGTATCGGTGCTCATTTCCGAAGGGTGTGATGATATTTTTGACGATGGCAAGGTCATTACCGTGTGCGACCAGGCCTGTGGAACAGGCGGTATGTTATCCACGGCGTATAGTTATATTAAACATTACAATCCTACTGCCGATGTACGTTTATTCGGGCAAGAACTTATTGGACAATCATACGCGGTGGGACTGGCTGAAATGCTGATTAAAGGCCAAAATGCCGACAATTTCCGCAATAAAGACACCTTTAAAGAGGACTGTTTTCCCAACATTAAAATGCGTTTTGTATTGGAAAACCCGCCCTTTGGTACGCCATGGGCCGGAGCGGATGCTAAGGAAGGGCAAGAATCCGCCGTCAAAGCTGAATACGATAAAGGCAAAAAAGGCCGTTGGGGTGCCGGACTCCCGGGCGGAGGAGATGCCCAACTGATTTTTGTGCAGTCTGCTATTGATAAATTGGACCCGTACACAGGTCGGGCAGCCATCATAGAAAACGGCAGTCCACTCTTTGCCGGAAGTACCTCATCCGGGGAATCACAAATCCGCCGCTGGCTGTTGGAAAACGACTTATTGGAAGCTATCATTGCCTTGCCTACGGACTTATTTTACAACACGGGCATTGCCACCTACATTTGGGTATTATCGAAAAACAAACGCCAGGAACGCAAAGGCAAAATCCAACTGATAGATGCCACCAACATCTACCACAAGTTGCGCAAGGCCTTGGGCAATAAACGCAACGAAATCTCCCCGGAAGACCGGACTCAAATTACCAAACTGTACGCGGACTTTAAGGAAAACGAACACTGCAAGATTTACGACAATACGGAGTTTATTTACAAAGAATATACCGTCATGCAACCGTTACAACGGAGCTATGTTATCACACAAGAACGCATAGACGAATTGCTCCAAGCCGGAACACTTAATAGTTTGTACGATGAAGTGGCCGTTATGGAATTGGAAAACATTCCTAATCCAACAGCCAAAGAAGCTAAAAAGTTGGCCCAATACAAAGAAAACAAACCGACTTTTGACGGGATTATCAATACCTTAAAGGCCAACATATCCAACCAAGTATTTACCGTGCCGGAACCTTTTATCCGCCACCTAACAGGCCTTTTACAACCCGTAACTACGGATAAAAAACTGATTGAAAAGGTCGCCAAGGGGCTGTCCGTCATGGACAAAACAGCCGACGTACAGAAAGATAAAAAAGGCAATATCATCTACGATAAAGAAACCAAAGACACTGAAATTGTAAAATGGTCCGAAGACATAGACACATATATGGCCCGCGAGGTATTGCCGCATATTCCGGATGCCAAGGCCTTTTGGGAAGAAGACCTAAACGCCAAGAAACCTATTATTAAGACCGGGGCTGAAATCCCCTTTACCCGCTACTTCTACAAATACGAGAGCATCCGCCCATCCGAGGAATACCTAAGCGAGTTTTTAGGACTACAGGAACAAGTGGAAAAGTCCTTACAGGAGTTAAAGAAATGACACAAAAGGTGTTTTTCTTAGGAGCTGGGTTCTCTAAAGCGGTTAATGACAACTATCCGCTTATGGATGACCTTACAGAAAAAGTACTCTCCCGGTTAGAAAAAGAATCTGTGCGGGAACATCTGAATGAAATTCCGCCCCAAGTTAAACAAAACATTGAAAGTTTGTTAACCTATCTTAGTACAGATTTTCCGTGGAAGACGGAAACTACAAAGTACGCGAATTTAGCTTTGTATTCCAGTATTATTAAAATTTTATCAGATATATTTGTAGAGTATGCCCATCAAGAACACTCTCCATCGCAAATATCCACAATAGGAGAAAACTTTGCTAAAGGGGTCTTGTATAATTCTTCTTCGTATAATTTCATTACACTTAACTATGACGTATTATTGGAAGAACTTTTACTCGCTGTTCGCAAGCAGCAAAATCCACATGAATCTGTTTCTTATCCGGATGTCTACCCTTATCCGATAGAGTGGATTGGAAATCGCAAAACATCATCTGGAAGCTTTTGGGGAATAGAAAAAAAGTCATATCCTCCTATGCCAAAAATTCTGAAATTACATGGCTCTGCAAATTGGTTTTGGGCAGGGATTAGCCAGTCGGATGTATTATACTACCGCAATTGGAATAGAAATGAAGAAGATGATATGAATAAGGGCTTAAAGCCATACATTATTCCTCCGGTATTGGATAAAAGTTCTTTTTATAACCATATTGCTATACATGATTTATGGCAACAGGCAGAAGAGCTGTTAAAGAAGGCGGAGGAAATATATATCATCGGGTTTTCGTTCCCACAGACAGACCTATCCGTTAGATATTTATTTCAATCTGCACTTCGTAATAGCGAACCGGATATTTATGTTGTCAACAAAGCTCACGAAGATGAATTGAGACCAACTTATCGGGATGTCTTACAAGGACAATGTGTGGATTACGAATACACCGGAAGTTATGACGTAGTAGAACGCTTTACCAGAGAAGTTATTCTGATGGAGGGCCACCAATGAGCAGACCCATGAAAGACAGCGGCATTGCGTGGATTGGGCAAGTACCCGAACATTGGGAGCAAGCCCTTATCGGCAGTTTATACAAACTACGTAATACCAAAGTCAGTGATAAACAATTTGAACCACTTTCGGTTACCATGCGTGGAATTTTACACCAGTTGGAAAATGCTGCTAAAACTAACGACGGAGACAACCGCAAGCTAGTAAAACAGGGAGACTTTGTAATAAATAGCCGTTCCGATAGAAGAGGAGCGTGCGGGATTTCTAAATATGACGGGTCCGTTTCTTTAATTAACTTAGTGCTTGTCCCACAAAACCACATGAATCCAGGGTACTATAATTGGCTTTTTCATACTTCTGCTTTTGCTGATGAATTTTACAAGTGGGGACACGGTATTGTGGACGATTTATGGACTACACGCTGGCAAGATATGAAAAACATCACTATCCCTTTGCCGTCTTTGCAGGAGCAACAGCGGATTGCGGATTACTTGGATAAGAAGTGTGCGGAAGTGGAGGGGCTGAGTAGCAATATACAAAAGCAAATAGAGGCCTTGGAACAATACAAACGGGCTGTTATTACTGAAACCGTTACCAAGGGCTTAAACCCGTCCGTGCCGATGAAAGATTCCGGCATCCCATGGGTTGGGCAAAGTCCCGCGCATTGGGGCATTAAAAGAATTAAATTCTGTTGTGAATTGAGCCCCAAATTCCATAACAAGTTGTCCCCCAATACTCTGGTCTCTTTCTTACCTATGGAATGTGTAAAACAAGGGTTTCTTGTTATTGAGAAAGAGGCGGAATTACAAGATGTCAAAAACGGATACACTTACTTTAGGGAAAATGACATTATTATGGCTAAAGTAACTCCTTGTTTTGAAAATGGCAACATTGCTATTGCTAAAGGTCTGCTTAATAATGTCGGTTTTGGAAGCTCTGAATTGTATGTGTTTCGTCCACATAAAATAAGCGTTCCATTTCTGTTCTACTTTCTACAGAATACAATTTTTAAGAATCAAGCCCAGTCTGTAATGTATGGCACGGGTGGACTAAAAAGAGTCCCTAGTGAATTTATCAAGAATTATCAGTTTGCATGTCCCCCTCAATCCGAGCAACAAGCCATTGCGGAGTATTTAGACAACAAATGCAGTAAAATAGATACTATCATCCAAGACAAACAGCAACAGCTGGAAAAGCTGGAGCAGTACAAAAAAGCCATCATTTTTGAATATGTTACGGGCAAAAAGCAAGTGCCGGAGGCGTAGTACCATGAAGCAAATCATATCCGAAAGAAAAGATTACCAACGTTTTATTCTGGAGCGACTCAGCCAAGATAACGGCTACGTCATCCGCCCAGCGGACCAATTTGACCGCTTACTGGCCATGGACCGTGAAATGCTGTTTACCTTCCTGCAAAACACCCAACCGGACACCTTAGCTGCCTTGCGTAAAATCTACAAAGACAAGCTGGAAGAAACACTTGCTCATGCCCTTAACAATGTCCTAACCAGTAAATCCGGTAGCTTACTTAACGTCTTAAAACACGGGTTAGACATCTCCAATCATCACTTAGATTTCATGTACACCAAGCCCGCTACTGCTTTCAATCCGGAACTGCTTAAAAAGTACGAACAGAACATATTTTCGGTCATGGAGGAAGTTTGGGCTAGCGACAAAGAACGGGTGGATTTAGTGGTATTTCTGAACGGACTGCCCATCTTGTCCTTTGAACTCAAATGCAATACCGCCGGACAGTCCTACCAAGACGCTATTTATCAGTACCGCACGGAACGTAACCCCAAAGCCCGTTTATTCTTGTTCAAAGCGGGGTGCTTAGTCAATTTTGCCATGGACCTACAAGAAGTGTACATGACTACCCGCTTACATGGTAAAGATACCGTTTTCTTGCCTTTTAACCGCGGCAAGGGTACAGGTGTGGATGCCGGAGCCGGGAACGACATCTTTCCGGACAAATATAGCGTGTTTTATATGTGGGAAAACATCCTCAAAAAGGATACACTTTTGGACCTGATTAGCCGTTTTGTATTCGTAGAACACAAAGAGAAAAAAGACCCCGATACCCAGAAAATCATACGCTCCGAGAACATTATTTTCCCGCGTTACCACCAATTAGACGTCATCCGACGGGTACTGGCAGATGTGCGGGAAAATGGGTCGGCTCTGAACTATCTCATTGAACACAGTGCCGGAAGCGGTAAAACAAACACGATTGCATGGCTGGCACATCGCTTGGCCTCTTTGCATGATGCAGACAATAAAATCATTTACGACAACATCCTCATTGTAACAGACCGTGTAGTCGTGGACCGCCAACTGCAACAGGCCGTTACCAGCTTGGACCACAAAGCCGGACTCATCCGCGTAATGGACGATAAATGTTCCTCCATCGATTTGGCAGAGGCTCTAAAAGGCAATACAAAGATTATTGCTACCACCATTCAAAAGTTCCCATACATTGTGGATATGCTCTCTGGACTTAAGAACAAACACTTTGCTGTGATTATTGACGAGGCCCATTCCTCTACCTCCGGCAAGAACATGGCTGCTATCACAAAGTCATTAGGTAGCGGGGATGAAGAATTTATGGACGCGGAAGACATGATTGCGGACGAAATCAGACGACACGGGAAACAGCCTAATATCTCCGTATTTGCATTTACAGCCACTCCTAAACCCACTACCCTGCAGATGTTTGGCCATTTGAACCCTAAAGGGCAATATGAGGCCTTCCACGTCTATTCCATGAAGCAGGCCATTGAAGAAGGGTTTATTTTGGATGTATTGCAAAACTATACGCTGTACGAAACCTTTTACCAACTTAACAAAAGCATCAAGGAAGATCCAACCATTAAAACGGCCCCGGCTAAGCGGCAGATTGCCCGTTTTGTAGCGTTGCATGAAACTAACATTAGTCAGCGTATTGAAATCATCGTGGAACACTTCCGTACCACTGTTATGAACGAACTGGGCGGTATGGCCAAAGCCATGGTGGTAACATCTTCCCGGCAGGAAGCGGTAAAATACAGCCAAGCATTTACAAAGTACATTACCGAAAAGCAATATAACGATATTAAGGCGTTAGTGGCCTTTTCCGGCAAAGTTAAACTAGACGGGCACGAATACACAGAAAGTGGGATGAACAACATTTCTGAGGATAAATTGCCCGCCTACTTTAACACCGACGAATACCAAGTTTTATTAGTAGCTAATAAGTATCAAACCGGATTTGACCAGCCAAAACTATGTGCCATGTATATTTTGAAGAAGCTACAAGGTGTGGCAGCGGTGCAAACGCTATCCCGTCTCAACCGCGTTTGTTATCCGTATGAAAAGAATACGTTTGTGTTGGACTTCGTAAATACTTATGACGACATCAAAAAGGCATTTGCACCGTATTATACGACTACGTTACTGGCCAATACGGTTACGCCCTCCAGTATTTATGAACTGGAAACAAAGATTGATGCGTACCGGATACTAAATCCTTTAGATATAGAACAGGCCAATACCATTTTGTATAAGCAAGAACACACCGATAAAGCTCGACAAGGGCTGACCTTCTTATTTGGTAAAGCTAAACAGGCAATGGACAACTACAGTGAAGAAGACCAACGGGAAATCGTAGCACTACTGCGGCGTTTTGTACGCTTCTACGAGTTCCTACTGCAAGTGTCTTGCTTTGAAGATGTGGACCTGCATAAGAAGTACAACTTCATTTCGTACTTGCTTGCCTATGTGAACATCCGGCATCCCGGTAAAGGGTATAATTTGGCTGGTAAACTGCAAGCATCTAACTTCATACAAAAGAAGAAAGGGACCATTGAAAAGCCCGGCTTAAAGCCTAACCCGATTGTTAAACTACCGGAAGCAGATACTGTGTTCTTAGGGCCGGACAAAGAAGAAAAGCTGTCCAAAATTATAGACGACATCAACAGCCGGACCGGGATGAAGTTTGATAAAGACGTAGCAGTTAAGTCCATGCTGCAGATAAAAGACATTTTGTTAAAGTCCGACACGCTCAGGACCAGTGCCAAAAACAATACTGTAGCTAACTTCCGTTTCCCGTATTTTGAAGAAATTGATAAGGCCTTGATTGAAGGGTTAGGGCAGAATCAGGACTTCTTTTCCCTGTTACTGAAAAACGAGGACATCAAAAAAGAGGTTTTGAGTATCTTTACCGATGAAATCTACAAGGCCTTACGGCAACAGCAGGAATAGCGAACAGATGGATAATGAAAAGATTGAGAAGAGTGCAGTAAACGCAATTGAAACAGAGGTCCTTAAGTATCCTCGTTTACACTCTCATCTCCAAACAGCCGATAAAATACCATCCTGGGATGGGGAACTTTATGTATACAATACAGACAAACATGCAAAGGAAAATTTATCGGGTATTATCCATGTTCAAGTTAAAGGTAAGTGTGCAAAAGACCTAACTCAACCAACGATTGCCTATCCGTTAGACGTGGCTGATTTAGTTAATTACCGGGACATCCAAGGTACACTTTTATTTGTAGTTCTTATAGACCCAGAACAACCTACCCAACGTCAAATTTATTATGCTCCTTTGTTACCTGCAGATTTGAAACCTCTGCTTGAAGATGTTAAAAATATAAAAGGAACAAAGACCATTCATTGTGTCCGTTTGGCAGAAGGGCATCCGAATTTAGAAGACATATGTGTCAATTTTGTAATGGATGAACAACGACAAAGTGGGCAGGCCGCTGATATTATGATGACCTTACAGGAAGCCACGGACAAATCCTTACCCACCTGTTTGCATGTGCGTTCCCAGCCACAGCACTTATTGGATAATTTATTCAACGCAGCTCATTGTGTATATGCACAATACCAGCTTCCCAATGATAAAGTCATGTACATACCGATAACAACCCGAGGGTACGTGCGAGCATTACAACGCAAAATCACTTTATCTGCTGACAATAAACCGATTGCGAAAAAAATACCTTTAACAATACGTAAAGGAAACATAACAGACATAACCGTAGCTCATAATTTGACAATTCAAATTGCTGGTGAAAATTTACAAATCAATTATAAAGAACAGGGTTCCATACAAGACCGAATTAAAACGACAAAAATGATGAAACGAATTTGCGAGGCCTCATCTCTGGAAGCCAATGGACAAGTTTTCGCAAGTACTACTCAACCACAAACCGAAAAAGCTGCCGCACTACAACACAGAGTAGAATTTTTAGAAGACTTAGATAGAGTGTTGAAGTTTTGGGGCGTAAAGCAACCTATCAATTTTGATGCACTGACTCCAGCTTGTATAACCAATGTAAATGCGTTAGCGACAGCCCTGTCAACACCAGACCACCAGCTAACACTGCCTCAACCTCTATCAGAACTGGCCACAGTGAGACTTGTCAAAATAGCTAACTTAGCTATATTAGTCTTATTTATGCCTATCAAGGGCAATGTCTATGCTCTGGAGAATTTCTTTAATCTGCCTAACCAAGATTTTTCTATCCCTATTGGCTCACAGCAAATTCCAACCAGTCGTTACATCCTTCTTAATAATAAACAGTATGAACAAGCAAGTAATATACCTTGGGATCGTGTTAAACAAGATTTATGTTCCGTGCCTTTTTCCACAATATACAGTCGAAATCTAAATAATACTCTATTAGCTATGTTAACAGCTTATGATTCTTGTTCAAATCCACAGCTGTTTAGTGTTATTAAAGCTGTCAGCAAATATCTAATTAAACATGAGCCTAATAATATATACAACATTATCAATCGTGCACAAGTTATTCAGAGGGAAAAACCTCTTTCTAAAACAGACAAGGATATATTGTTAAAAATTCAAGCTGAACAGACTGATGTTTCTGTTAAGCTGGGCGTGGCTGTTCTTCTGAAACAACCCAACCTTGAAGAATTGTACGCACAACTAAACTCCCAACAACGAAAAGATTTTGATAGCTGGCCTATCAGCCACTTATGGGAACGAAAGTAATAAATCATGATAAAAGATGAGGAGCACTCATATACAGCCAACATCATAGCTAATCAAAGGCCTCAGAAGAACTCAGTAGGAAGAAAGAGCTATAACCAACATGCTCGAATATTAAAGAAACGTTTTTGTGATAACATAAATCAGGTTGTTTTTAGCTTTAGTGTCCCAACTCTGTCGAGCGTTAGAATAGTTAGCCATACATAACATTAGCTTAATTTTGCGAAAATATAGTGTCCAAAAGTATGTAGATTATAGTGTCCACGACTAGGAAAGTGGGCAGTATAAAATGGGCAAGAACACAGAAGATATAGTGTCCAAACTGTGCCCAGTATATTCATAGTTTTCGGAAATTTTTTTAGTAGTTTTTATACTTTTTCGACGAGAACTAATAATTATAGTATGTAAAAAAATCTTGGCAATTTAAGCTGTGCGGATAAAGGAGCCACATTTTGTGGGTATATTTCGGCATTTACCGACGATAAACGCAAAGAAAACTAGCACTTACTGTACACCATAAAGGGTCCACTAACAATATATACTTTTTGTTCTAATTTTGCTCATTTTGCTCCCAAAACACCGACGGAAAAGCATAAAAAAGAACCACTCTCGTCTGAGAATGGCTCTTTTTCTAAAAGTGCGCCCAACAGAAATCTAACTTGTAGATAGTCCTAACATTCATTTACTTGACTTTGCTCCCGATAGTAAGCGGTAATAGTGATGGGCCAAAAGCCCACTAAACCAATATACTATCGGGAGTTTTTATGAAGAAAAAATCTAAACAAGCAGTTGTAAAATCAACCAAACAAGTCGCAGATGTAGCTGAACCGACACCCAAAGAATGGGATGGCCGCTTGCCTGCTGTTGGCGCTGTTATCAAGAAAACCTACCATAGACAAGGCATTGAAGTAAAAGTGCTTGAAAACGGCTTTGAATACCAAGGCAAAATCTATAAAAGCATATCCCGCGTGGCTATGGAAATAGTCAAACGGCCTATCAGCGGGCATGTGTTCTTCGGGTTATCCAAATGACACCGCGTATATTACCGCCCGTTAAACACCGGTTTGTAAAGGGGCGTTCTGGT
>NZ_DJOA01000035.1:0-20767 GCF_002437085.1 Candidatus Avelusimicrobium stercoris
TACGCCGGGGGATAGTTATTTAGCCTTTATAGGGCACATCATTTTTAGAACTTTGTAAAATGCGGGGTCCACGAATAAACGGGCGTACCGTAACTGGCACAAATCTGCGCATAGGTCGTACTGCCGTAGCCATTGCACTGAAACATCCCTGGCGAATACTGGCAATGTCCATTATGACTAGGATGTAAAAAACAACGACTTAATCCCAAACCGGGAGCAAAAGTACTAAATCCGTCCTCACTCACGTAGAAACTATCTGATTTTAATTCTCCCCACTTGCTTACATCTATATCTAACGCCTCTTTGTCAGTGGTATATTCACCATTGGCTAAATAATAGCGTTCCTCCGCCTCTTGTAGGGCTTTTAAAACAGGCAACACTTGCGCTATGCGTGCCTTAATGACTGCTTTTTGGTATTGGGGCACAGCCACCGCCGCCAATATGCCGATAATAAGCACGACGACTAACAATTCTATGAGGGTAAAACCACTGATTGCCGTGCAAGAAATATTAGCCGTACGGACACCTTCTATTATGCTGTCATTCCCGAGTGTCTGCTGGCGAGGAGTGCTCGGGGATTTGTCACTTTTCTTTTTTGATAACAAGAGATCCCCGACTACAACACTCGGGAATGACAAGAACAAAAAACAAGAAACCCGAACCCAGCGGGCCGCCAAATTTCTCGGGGATGACAACCACAACCACGACAGATCCCGTATAAAGACACTACGGGATGACGACATAACAACACAATAAAAAACAAGACCGTTATAAAAATGGGGATCATTCTGAACTTGTTTCAGGATCTACCGATTGTGTTGTTTAGTGTGTTGTTATTTAAAAAGGTCATACTGGAAGGGTTGCTTGCGCGGAGCGTTCCAGTATCTGTTGTTCTCCTCTTTTTTAATAACGACAGATCCTGGACTACGACTTTCCAGGATGACGGCACAATGCTCTCCCCCAAGGCGTTCAGCCGGATATGGTAAAATATATATATGATTTCTCCTTTTAAAATTCTTGCCAAAGACCCACATTGTAAAGCCCGCACCGGCGTGTTGTACACCAAGCACGGCGCGGTGCATACCCCGGTTTTTATGCCGGTAGCCACGCAAGCCTGCGTAAAGGCCTTGACCGATGAAGATTTAAAAAACGCCGGGGCGGAGTGTCTGCTATCTAACACGTACCATTTGTACCTGCGCCCGACGACTAAAATTTTAAAGCAAATGGGCGGTCTGCATAAATTTATGCATTGGGGCGGTAGCATTTTGACCGACTCGGGCGGATTTCAGGTATATAGTTTGCCCAAGTTCCGCAAAATCAAAGAAGAGGGAGTAACTTTCCAGTCCCACCACGACGGAAGCAAACACCTCTTCACGCCGGAAAACGTTATCCAGTTTGAAAGTGAAATTGGCTCCGATATTTGGACGATGTTAGACGTGTGTATCCACGCCAAAAACCCGTCCAAGCACGAGGCCCGCGAAGCCCTAAACATCACCAAACGCTGGGCCGAACGCGCCGCAAAAGCCTATCAGCAAACCGTGCCCGAGCAGCATATCACGCAAAACGAGGACGGCTCTTTTACCGTCGGAAATTCGCTTCTGTTCGGCATCATCCAAGGGGCCATTTTCCCCGATTTACGCAAGGAAGCGGCCCTGCATATGGCCTCCTTGCCCACGCACGGATACTGCATTGGCGGGCTATCGCTGGGTGAAACCTTAGAGCAAATGAACGAATCCGTTTTGGCGGTAACTGACAATTTGCCCGAGGGCAAACCGCGCTACTTTATGGGATTAGGAACGCCTGTGGAAATTTTGAACTCCATTGAACGCGGCGTAGATATGTTTGATTGCGTATGGCCCACCCGCGTAGCGCGCAACGGTATGGTAATGACCAGCACCGGGCGCGTGAACATCAAAAATGCGGAATACCGCACGCAAGATATCCCGCTGGATGCGGAGTGCGACTGCTACACCTGCCGCCGCTATTCCCGCGCGTACTTGTGCCATCTGTACCGCTCGGCGGAACTGACAAGCCACCGTCTGCTAAGCATACACAATATCCGCTTTTTAATCCGCCTGGCCGAACGCGCCCGTGAAGCCATTAAAAACGGTACGTTTATGCAATTAAAAGAGGAAGTAATCCGCAAGTACCAAGGCAACTAATTTGTACTGCAAAAAGGAAAGAGCGGCTAAACACAAGCCGCTCTTTTTTGTACCCAAAAAACTGCCCCGAACCTTTTGGCCCGGGGCGGAATTTGTTTTATTCAACCTTATAAATACTTGCCCGTTACGCTCTGCGGAGTACTTTTTATATCTTCCACCGTTCCGGCGGCAACAATTTGCCCGCCCAATTCTCCCCCGCCGGGCCCCATATCAATCAGGTAGTCGGCGTTGCGGATAACATCTTGGTCGTGTTCAATCACCACCACCGTGGCCCCGCTTTCAATCAGCGTTTGGAACACAGTAAGCAAGGTCCGCACATCCAGCGGGTGCAAACCGATTGTGGGTTCATCAAACACAAACACCGAATCCGTCTGCGTTTTGCCCATTTCGCTGGCGAGTTTCAGCCGCTGGGCTTCTCCGCCAGAAAGGCTGGGCGTTTCTTCTCCCAAGGTTAAATAGCCAAGCCCCAACTGCGCCAGCACCGCTAGGCGCTGCTGAACCACCTTTAACCCGCCGCAAGCGGCCAGCGCGGAGTTTACGTCCATATCCATTAACTGCGGGAGCGAAAAAGTCTGCCCCTCTTTATCAGTATAAGAAATACTCCCCGCCGCCGTACCGTAGCGCGAACCGCGGCAAGAAGGACAAGGAACCTCTACATCGGGCAAAAACTGCACATCTAAACTAATCACGCCCGTGCCGTCGCAAGTAGGGCAGCGCAATTTACCCGTGTTGTAGGAAAAATCCCCCGCCTTGTATCCGACCGCCTTGGCCGCGGGCGTTTTGGCAAAAATTTTGCGCAGTTCGTCGTGTACGTTAGCATATGTCGCCACCGTGGAACGCACGTTAATGCCTATCGGCGTAGCGTCAATCAGTTTTACCTGCGTAATACCCGGCGCCTGCACGGCCCGGATATGCGCGGGCAAGGGTTTGTGCTGAGTGTAAGCCTGCAAGGCGGGTACCAAACTTTCCAAAATAAGCGTTGTTTTGCCTGAACCGGACACCCCGGTAACCACCGTTAATTTGCCCTTTGGAATATCCACTTCTAACGGGTGGACGGTGTGCAAGGCGCTGGTAGCCAAGTGGATTTTCCCGGCGGAAAACAAATCTTCTTTTTTAGCACGCGGGCGAACCTGAACTGTCGCCTTGCCGGATAAAAACGGCCCAATTTGCGAAGCGGGATTTTGTTCTATTTCCTTCAAGGTTCCCTCGGCAATCACGCGTCCGCCGCCGGCCCCGGCTTGCGGGCCCATTTCAATAAACCAGTCCGCCTGCGACAAAATTTGAGTATCGTGGTCCACTAAAATAACGGAATTTCCGTCCGCAATTAAATCGTGCATTACGCCATTTAATCCCACAATATTGGACGGGTGCAAGCCGATAGACGGCTCGTCTAACACATACAAAACGCCCGTCGTCCGGTTACGCACAGCGCGGGCCAGTTGCATCCGCTGGCGTTCCCCGGTGGACAAGGTGGAAGCCGCGCGGTCCAACGTTAAATAACCTAACCCTAAATCCATTAACCGCTTGGCGGCCGACAAAAACGAATCGCAAATATCCTTGGCCATCGGGCGCATTTCAGCGGGCAGGTGGCTGGGCACTTGTTCCACCCACGCGCGCAAATCAGCCAAGTTTTTTTGGCAGGCTTCATTTAGGGATATTCCGCACAAGCGGGGTGCACGCGCCGCCGCCGACAGGCGGGAACCGCCGCAATCGGGGCAAATTTCGCGTTTTAAAAATTTTTCTACCCGTTTCATCCCCTGCTCGTCCTTTACCTTAGCAAGGGCATTTTGAACGGTGTAAACAGCGTTATAATAGGTAAAGTCCAACTCTCCGGCCTGATTGGTTTTTTTGGCCTTGTAGAAAATATGCTTTTTTTCGGCGGGGCCGTTGTAAACAATCTCTTTTTCCTGGTCCGTCAAATCCTTAAACGGGACATCGGTCCGCACGCCCATTTCCCGGCACACGTCGGTCATCAGCGACCACATCAGCGAATTCCACGGAGCCACCGCACCTTGGTCAATCGTCAAATTTTCATCGGGCACCAAGGTTGTTTTATCCACGGTCCAAACCGTTCCCGTACCGTCGCAAGTTGGGCAGGCCCCCTGGCTGTTAAAGGCCAACTCCTCGGCAGACGGTGCAAAAAAGTGAGCGCCACACTCCGGGCAAACCAGTTCCTTTCCGGCGGCTACCGCCAAGGACGGCTTAACATAGTGTCCGTTGGGACAGCGGTGTTGGGCCAAGCGGGAGAACATCAAACGCAAACTGTTTAGCAGTTCCGTGCCCGTACCAAAGGTACTGCGGATGCCGGGCACACCGGGGCGCTGGTGCAAGGCAAGCGCGGCGGGCACATACAGCACCTCATCCACTTGCGGACGGGCGGCCTGCGTCATCCGGCGGCGTGTATAGGTGGAAAGGGCCTCCAAGTAGCGGCGCGAACCCTCGGCATATAAAACGCCCAACGCCAGCGAGGACTTGCCCGAGCCGGACACCCCCGCAATGCCCACAATTTTATTAAGGGGCACTTCCACATCAATATTTTTAAGGTTATGCACCCGCGCACCGCGGATTTTAATTTTATCTACCACCCAAACTCCTCCTTACAGCACTGTTCCAAAACCGTTTGGGCAAGGGCGGTATTGGAAATTTCTTTACGGCATTTTGTAATAGCGGCAACTTTGCCAAGTGGTTACATAGGTTGCCCCGTATAATTTTTGGCAAAAGGAGCCGGCTTCTTTTTTAAAATAATTGGCGTGCTCATAGCAATACAAATTCCCGGCAGACAGCCCGCCCGCAAAATCTCGCAGCGGAA
The DNA here is from genome assembly GCF_002437085.1 of Candidatus Avelusimicrobium stercoris. Taxonomy (NCBI): domain Bacteria; kingdom Pseudomonadati; phylum Elusimicrobiota; class Elusimicrobia; order Elusimicrobiales; family Elusimicrobiaceae; genus Candidatus Avelusimicrobium; species Candidatus Avelusimicrobium stercoris. The sequence goes on from NZ_DJOA01000035.1 coordinate 4,972, forward strand.
TTTTAAACCCGCCACAGGCATAATCCCCGCGGATAAAGGCCCCCGCTACAAAGGTGGAAATATCCGCATTGGCATTATTATTAAGCGTTACCACAAAATCGTTGTCCGCGCGGGAAGCATCGTTAGACGCGGTGTACATCGCACAATACGCACTCGCGGGTTTGTTAGGCAGCGACGGCACTATATCCAAATCTTCGTAGGCGTGGGCATATGAACCGTTTGCCATATAATACGTCTGCTGGGCCTCGTAAACCGTTTTAATAGTGGCTAAATATTTAGCACTCCGGCTTTTGAGCACGGCCTTGATGTATTGTGGCAAAGCCACCGCAGCCAAAATACCAATAATCAACACCACTACTAACAACTCAATGAGCGTAAAACCTTTCTTCAGTTATTTCTCCTTGTTATACCGAGCCCCGATATAACAAGAAGCCAAAACAATAAAAACGGCTGTTATATCCGAGCTAATCACACTAACCCAAATAATAACAGCCGCGGCCCTCTGCCATATAAAAAATATGGCAGAAAGCACTCAGCACGGAACAACCGGGTAATTAGTCCGTTTATTCCGTGCTTAAAACGACTGTTTTTGGAGTGTGATTATGCCGTTGGTATCCCAACAGCGCACCGTATTCCGCATACGGTTCCAAAAACAGAACAAATTGTCTTGCAAGAAAAAGGCTTGCAATACTGCTTTTTACTTCTTTATTATAACATATTTAAAAAAATCCCCGCGCCTATACAACCAGCACGGGAATTTTTTATTCTTCTAAAACCGCTTCGCCTGTTTTTTCCTCCGGCGCGGGCTCTTTGCGCTTGGGTTTTGGCAAAAGCGAAAACAACGCATACGCGCTTAACATCTGCATTGTAAACGCAAGCGAAATAAATACATACTTATAAACCGCCATCATTTCTACGGACGGCTGGCCCATTAAGGCGTACATCCACCCGCTTACTACGCGCAAAAGCGGCACAAAGGTAAAGTCCGCATTGGTAAGCAGGGCAAGCGCCCCTTGCAAGGCAGTTAAAACCCACACGGCCCGCTCGTGCAAGAGAACAAACACCACCTGCGCCAAGTATAACACCAAAAACCCGGCGTGTAGCCGGAGCAAAATTCCGTCCGTGGAAAAATCCCGCGCCACTAAAAACAAATTTACGAGCGCACCGAACAGGCAAAAGCAAACAATCACTTTTACCCAAATGTTCAGCCCCGTAAAACGCGCAATCAGTTTTTCCATAATCAGCGGTTTAAAGACAGCGCAGCCTTGCGCGCGTGTACCTGCAACGCAAGCGCAATCAAGCCTTCCAAAATCTGTCCGTAATCTTCCCCGCACGCGCTAAACAGTTGCGGGAAGAGGCTCGTTTCGCTCATCCCCGGCATTGTGTTAATTTCGGAGAAATAATATGCACCGTCTTTATCCATTAAAAAGTCCACACGCGCCAGCCCGCTTCCGCGCAGGGCACGGAAAACATTTTCGCTGTCTTGGCGCATTTTTTGTGCGAGGTCCGCCGGAATATCCGCCGGAACCTTGGTTTCGCACCCGCCCGCTACAATGTATTTGGCGTTATAGTCAAAAAATTCCCCAGCCACGGTGCGCAGTTCCCCGCAGGCGGAGGATTTTATATGGGCGCCCTCGCCGTAAATGGCGCAGAAAATTTCGCGGGCGTGGTCCACACCTTTTTCTATCAAAACGTCCGTATCAAACTGCAAGGCAAAATCCACCGCATCCTTTAATTCGTCCACGGTTTTTACTTTACGCACGCCGACGGACGACCCCAAACGGACAGGCTTTACAAACACGGGCAGGCCCTGCTCTTTCACCCACGCTTGCAAGGCGGACAAATCGTACCCGGCATCCTTGCTGACGGTTTTCCAAGGCAAAATCGGTACGCCCGCTTCGCGCGCAATCAGTTTGGCAATTTCCTTATCCATCCCCATTGCCGAAGCCAACACACCGCACCCCACATACGGGACGTCTAATGTTTCCAAAAAGCCCTGCATTGTGCCGTCCTCGCAGTTGGTGCCGTGCAAAACCGGGAACACCACATCGGCCTTGATAGCAAAAGAGCCGTCCAAGGCTGCCAAATTGGCATCGTCTTTAAGCACCGGGGTAATGGGTTTATCGGTGGGGTGTTGGGGTCCGCAAGCGTCTTGCAAGAACCAGCGGCCCTGCTTGCTGATAAATATAGGATAAACTTGGTATTTGTCTTTCTTTTCCGCCAACACGCGGCAAACCGTCTGCGCGCTATGTATGGAAACTTCGTGTTCGGTGGATTTCCCGCCGTACAATACTGCTACTTTTAAAATTGGCATTTTTTCTTCCTTATTGTAAAGGGGCCTGACGCTCGGCCAGGCCCTAAATATTGGTTATTTGTCTTCTCTAAATATAGACCATTTCATCCGGCCGATAAAACTGTCGGTCTTGGTCAAAAAGTCCTCACCGTCGTACATTGCTTCCGGCTGGGCTATCGGTTCGGCCACCTTAATTTCGGGCAAGTCCGCTTCCGTCAAAGGCTTTTTAGCGGGCGCGGCCACAGAGGCTTTTTCTACCTTTTGCGGAGCGGGCGGCTGCGGAAAAACGGGAGCCTGCGGCTTATGCGCCTGAGCCGCCTTTTGCAAGGTTTCCTCTTTGGCGCGTTCCTTTTCCTGCACGAGGCGGGCGGCCAACAGCGCGGCGCTCTGGTTGCGCAGTTGCTGGTTTTCCTTGGCCAGTTCCTTGGTTTCCCCCTCCAAACGCTCGGCGCGCTGTTTAAGGGCGGCAGATTGCAAGGAAAGGTCCTGCTTTTCTTTATTTACCTGGGCCAAACTTCCGGCCAAGGCTTCCTTTTTGCGTTCCACCAGTTCTAAATTCTCAACTAAATTTTGTTTTTCGCGGTTAAGTTGCGCCAAACTGTCCGCCAACGCTTCTTTTTCGCGCGTTAAGGTTTCGGCACGGGCGGCCAAGGTTTCCTTTTCGCGGTTGGCCTGTTCCAGGTTCCCGGCCAAAACATCTTTTTCTTGGTGAACAGCGGCCAAATCGCCGGACAGCGCGTCTTTGGCGTTACCCATTTCGTGCGAGCGGCGTTCCAACTCTTCTTTTTCCTGCGCCAAGTGCGCGGCCTGTTGGGTAAGGAGTTCCTTTTCCCGTTCCAGTTCGGCGGCGCGGGCAGTTAATTCCTCTTTCTCGCGCGTCAGGGTTTCCGCACGCGCGGATAAGGATTCTTTTTCTTTATTTAAATCTTCCGTATGATCGGCCAACGATGCTTTTTCCTGCGTCAGCGCGGCCACATTTTCGGCCAGTTCGTCTTTTTCGCGCCCCAAGGTTTCCGCCTGTTCGGCAAGCGCGGCGCGTTCGCGGCCTGAAATTTCGGCCTTTTCCGCCCAAGCCTCTTTTTCGTGCGTCAAGGTTTGGTTGGCGCTCGTCAAGGCGGCGTTGTAATTCGTTAAAGATTCGTTATGCTCTTTGAGTTCCGCGTTTTGGTGAGATAACTCTTCGTTGTGGTGTGCGAGTTCCTCGTTTTGCTGGCCCAACACCTCAATTTTGGCTTTGAGTTGCGCGATAACAGCGTCATTATCGTTAATTTTGGCCAGCAACTCCTTGAAATTCTTTTCCAAGGTTTCTTTTTCTTGCCGAACCGCATCCAGCGACTCTTGTGCGCGGGTTAATTCAGCCTGCAAGCCGTCGCGCTGGGATTCCAACGCCTGCAATTTTTCCGTAAACGAGGCCAACTGCTTTTTAGAGGCTTCGCTGTGGCTGGTTTGCAAAGCGGAAATTTCGGCTTTGAGGGCCGTCAGTTCGCGCTCTTTGGCTTCCAAGCGGGCCAAGGCTTCGTCTTTTTCGGCGGCGGCCTTATGGAGTTTTAAGTTTTCGGCCTTTAACGATTCAATTTCCTCTACCTGCTTCATACAAGTATCGGAAATTTCTTGCAGTTGGTTTTCCAGACTGGAAACCTTCTGCTGGTACTGCTGTTTAATGGAAATAATGCGCCCTTCAAAATCAAACGATTTAAAGCGTTCCTCGGCGGCGGTCAAACGGTCGCGCAAGGATAAAATTTCCTTGGCTTGCTCGGCCGATTTTTTAAGCGCTTCCATTTTTTCCTGCTGGACCTTTTTAATTTCGCGGTCCAACGCGCTGTTGACGGCCTTTAATTGCGAGGCTTTTTGCTTTAAACTGGAAATAATGCGTTCCTTTTCCTCACGCTCCAAGCGGGAGTTTTGCTGGGCAGGCGCAAAATGATAGACGGCGCGGGCCGATTCGGATGCGCCAAAGGCGGACGGAACCGGGTCAAAACTGCGCTGCACGTCGGGCTCGCGGAACGAGCGTTGCTCCTGCTGGGCACGGGAAAGGTTTTCCACGCTGGCCTTTAAATTGGCAATCGTGCGGGAAATATGTTCAAAAAAAGCGTCTTTATCTTTTTGGCGGTCCAAGGCTTCGCGCGTGCGGGCCAGTTCCGACAAAATCAACTGGTTTTGGCTGGCCGAGGCTTCAAAGCGCTCTTCCAGTTCGCGGATTTTCTGCTCCAATTTTTCAAACGAGCGTTCGTATTGGGCAGGTTTAGCGGGGATAGAATCCTCCCGCGAAGAATAGGTATTCACGGGCGGCGTAACGGGAGCGGAAAAAGTCTGCTCTTTAAATTTTTCCAAAAACTGGGCGATATCGCCGTGTCCGTCAAATTGGTTATTGTCTAACGCCATTTTTGCTCCCCGTCTAAAAAATACCTTACACTAAATTTAACCACAATACCCCCGCCGATGTCAACCCTGTTTTATGACGGGAAAACGCCCTATTTGGCTATCTGTCCGCGCACGGCTCCGGCCAAATAAAAAGAGCCCGTACACAGCACGCAGGGAAACTCCTTCACCAGGCGCATAGCCTGCCGCCAATCGGGCTCAAAGGTAACTTTTACACCCTTGGGCAAGGCAGCCCGGATATCGGCTTCATCCGTCCCACGGGCAGACGGCGGCACCGTGATAAAAATATATTTAAAATGCGGGCAGAGAAGCGAGAGCATTTTTTTGTAATCTTTATCCTTCATAAACCCGCACAGCAGGGCGGAATTTTCCCCAAACGGTGCCTGTTGCCAAAACTTCATCAACCCCTCTATGGCCTGCGGGTTATGGGCCCCGTCCAGCACCCAAGTATTTTTTTCGGTAGAAATAACCTCAAAGCGCCCCGGCAAATTAACTGTTTGGAAGGCCTTTTTAAGGGCTTTATCCGGCAGGGTCAAGGCCTTTGCAGCCTGATACACCAGGCACGCGTTGACCGCCTGCCGCGCGCCCAAGGTATGCAAGGGCCACACTTGGTTATCCGGCGTGTGGAGCACGGTTTGATTGTGATAAAAATCGTAGGAAGAAACGGAAAACGGCTCCCCCTCTTTTACAAAGTGCAAAGGGGCGTTGCGTTCCTTGGCGGTTTTGCGCAATACTTCGCGCGCGGAAAGAGCCATTTCACCCGCAAACACCGGAACATTGGGCTTAATAATGCCCGCCTTTTCAAAGGCGATTTGCGCCAAACTGGAACCCAAATATTGCGTATGGTCCAGCCCGATAGACGTAATCAGGCACGCCACGGGCGTACATACATTGGTGGGGTCTTTCCGCCCGCCAAGGCCCGTTTCCAGCACAACATACTGTACTTTTTGGCGGGCAAAATACAAAAGCGCGGCGGCTGTTAAAATTTCAAAAAAGTTAAGTTCTTCCTCTTCTTCTTGGAATACATCCAATACCGCCTTGGAAAAGGCTTGGCGGGAAATATTTTCCCCATCTATTTGTATGCGCTCCACAGGCGAAACCAAATGCGGCGACACAAAAAGCCCCGTTTTATAGCCAGCGGCAGTAAGCGCGGCGGCCATTAGGGTACTGACGGAGCCTTTGCCGTTCGTGCCCGCGACGTGGACGATTTTATAATGCTCCTGCGGATTTTCCAACCGCGCCAAAAGAGCGCGAAAACCTTCCAGCCCCGCGCCAACGCCTGCGCCGGTACGCTTTAAAATATAGTTAAAAACAACGTCAAAACTCATTTTTATCGGGATTATAACGGCGGATATCTGCGCCCAAAGCAGTTAATTTCTCTTCTAATTTTTCGTAACCGCGGTCAATGTGATACACGCGCTCCACTTCCGTTTCGCCCGCCGCACACAAGCCCGCAATAACCAAGGCCATACCGCCGCGCAAATCGGACGCTTGGACGTGCGCCGCGGAGAGTTCCTTTACGCCCGTTACGCGAGCAACGCTCTTTTCTGTGGAAATATTGGCCCCCATACGCACGAGTTCCGGTGCGTGCATAAAGCGGTTTTCAAAGATATCCTCATCCACCTCGGCCGTACCGTTGCACAGGGTCATTAACGTCATCCACGGGGCCTGCAAATCGGTAGCAAAGCCGGGATACGGCGCGGTGCGCACGCGCACGGGCTTAATATCGCCGTCATAGGCGTGGACGCGCACGGAGTCGTCGGTAATGTCCAAGGTAAAACCCGCTTCCTGCAAATCTTCCAGTAAAATGGAATTATGTTCCGGCACACACCCCGTAACGGTTACATCGCCGCGGGTGGCACAGGCGGCCAAGATATAGGAACCCGTTTCAATGCGGTCCGCCACAACGGTATGCTCCGCGCCGTGCAAGGAGGTTTTGCCCTGCACGATAAGTTGCCCTTTATCGCCTACGCGGATGTCCGCCCCCATTTTATTTAAAAATGCAATTACGTCGTCCACTTCCGGCTCCTTGGCGACGTTTTCCAAAATAGTTTCGCCTGGGATTAAGCAAGCGCACATCAGCAGGTTTTGCGTAGCCCCTACGCTGGGGAAGCGCAAAACGATTTTAGCCGGGGTTAATTTCTGGGCGTGGATAATTACGTTGCCGGATTTAATGTCGCACTCAGCGCCCAATTTTTCAAAACCCTTTAAATGGATATCCACCGGCCGCACGCCAATCGCGCAACCGCCGGGGAGCGGAATCTCCGCCGTTTTAAAGCGGGCTAACAGCGGCCCGGCCACCCAAAAACTGGCGCGCATTTGCTTCACCAGTTCATAGGGCAAGGTGTTTTTCAAAACGCCGTCTGCCGTAATGGTAACGGTGTTATCTTTATACTCCACCTTTTTGCCTAAATATTCCAAAATTTTAAGCGTAGTGCGCACGTCGCGCAAATTAGGCACGCGGTGCAAAACGCACGGTTCGTCCGTAAGCAAGGTGGCTACCAGAATAGGCAAGGCGGCGTTTTTACTGCCGCTGATGTGTACGGTGCCGTTTAATTTTTTACCGCCGTGAATAATAAATCTGTCCATATTAAAAACTCCGTTAAAAATTAAATTTTTCGGGCGAAAACAAACCGCTCTATGTTAAATATATCTTTTTTTACTTCCGCCTTCCAGCCAATTTCCATAAGTCCTCGCGCCAAGGGCCACGGCTGGCCTTTGCACAGTTCCAACGCCAATAGCCCGCCGGGGTTTAAATAACCGTCGGCGGCTTCGCACAGTGGGCGGGTAACCTCAAAGCCGTCTTCTCCGCCGTCCAACGCCAGGCGCGGTTCGTGCTGCACTTCGCGCGTTAGCGTGGCCAAATCAGCCGTTGGGATATAGGGCGGATTAGAAATAATTAAATCAAAGGTTCCCATTACGTTTTCCCACAAGTCGCTTTGCAAAAAGTGTACGCGCTCGGTCAAGCGGTGTTCGCACGCGTTTTCCTGCGCCACTTTTAGGGCCGCTTCACTTTTATCCACGGCCAATACCTGCGCATTGGGAAATTTATTTGCCAATGCCAAAGCAATACACCCGCTGCCCGTGCACATATCCAAAAAGGCATAACGGCCCTTTTTGTCAAAAAGCGCAGATACCTGTTCCACCAAGTCCTCGGTTTCCGGGCGGGGCGTTAAAACATCAGGTGTAACGCGGATATCCAATCCGCAAAAGGGTTGAAAACCCACAATATGCGAAAGGGGCTCACCGTCTGCCTTGCGTGCTAAAAAACGCTCAAATTGGGCTTGCTGTCCGGCGGAAACGGCTTCGGAACCGTTGGCAAGCACCCACGTCCGGCTGACGCCCAGCGCGTAGGCGAGTAACCACTCGGCGTTGGCTTCGGGCTCGTCCGATCCGGCCGCCTGCAAGCGGGAAACGGCGGCGGATAAAAGTTGGGAAACGGTATTCATAAATCTCCTTAAAAAAAAGCCGGGCGGAAAACAGCCCGCCCGGCAACCAAATTACAACTTATCAGATTTGCAGATTTTTAAGTTTCTGCTCCACACGGTACGCGCGCAAATCCTCTAAAATAGGCTCAATGTTGCCTTCCATAATTTCCATTAAGTTATGGTAGGATTTGTCGGTGCGGTGGTCGGTAACGCGGCTCTGCGGAAAGTTATAGGTGCGGATTTTTTCGCTGCGGTCGCCCGTGCCCACCTGAGCCTTGCGTTCGTCATAAATTTCTTTATTGCGCTTTTCTTCTTCAATTTGATAGAGTTTCGCGCGGAGCATAGCCATTGCTTTTTCGCGGTTTTTGCCTTGGTGGCGTTCCTCGCGGCAGGAAACCACAATGCCCGTAGGCTTGTGGATAATGCGCACGGCGGTTTCCACCTTGTTTACGTTCTGGCCGCCCGCGCCGCCGGAACGGCAGGTTTCCATTTCCAAATCTTCGGGGCGGATTTCAATATCAATTTCCTCGGCTTCCGGCATAATGGCTACCGTAACCGTAGAGGTGTGCACGCGTCCGGCCGTTTCGGTATCCGGCACGCGCTGTACACGGTGCGTACCCGACTCGTTGCGAAGCCACGAATAGGCGCCTTCGCCCTTGATAAACATACTGACGTATTTGCAGCCCTTTAAACCGGTAGGCGTAAATTCCAAAATTTCGGTGCTCCACCCCTTGGTTTGGGCAAAGTGCTGATATACGCGCAAGAGTTCCGCCGCGAACAGGGCGGCTTCGTCCCCGCCTGCACCGGGGCGGATTTCCAAATAGATATTTTTGGAATCGTTGGGGTCCGGCGGAATAACCAAAATGCGCAGTTCCTTTTGCAGTTCGGGCAGTTTGGCTTCCAGTTCCGCCAGTTCATCGGCGGCCATTTTGACAAGTTCTTTGTCTTCGCCCGCTTCAATCATCGCGCGGTCGTCGGCGATGGCTTTTTCGGCGGCGTTGATTTCTTGTTCCTTTTCAATAATGGGTTTTAAAAACGCGTGGCGTTTGGCCTTGACGGCTAAATCTTGGCTGGACAAATTGCCCGCGGACAATTCGTCTTCCAACTGTTTAAATTCGGCTACGTATTTGGAGGTATCCATACAAATTCCTTACGGCAAATTAACTGCAAAGAAAAAGAGCAGACCCCCTTTCGGACAGTCTGCTCTTTTGTAAAAAAACGGCTATTTGGCTTCTTCGGCTTTGGCTTCCGCTTTTTTGGCGGGCTTTTTGGCGGCGGCTTTCTTGGCCACTACCGGTTTTCTCGCCAATTTGGCTTTCGCTTTCACTTCCGTTTTCGGTTTGCGGACCAAGGTTTTGCCTTCGGTTTTCGCAAAGCGTTTGTTGAATTTTTCTACCATACCTTCGGTATCCAGCAATTTCTGTTTGCCGGTAAAGAACGGGTGGCAAGCGGCGCAGATGTCCAATTTCAAAGTTTTGGCCGTGGAGCGGGTCATAAATTTGTTGCCGCAGGCGCAAACGGCTTCTACGAATTCATAGTTCGGGTGTATTTTTTCTTTCATTTTATAGTCTTCCTTTCAAAATCTTATAGTTTATTTTACCATAAATTGCGGGTTTAGGAAAGGTTTTCTTTCCCCCGCCCACGCTAAAAAGCGTTTACTTCCATTTGTTTAAAGAAATCCTTGTTGGATTTGGTGGAGGATAACTTTTCCAAAAGAAGCGTCATCGCGTCCACGGAACTGAGCGGAGCCAGCACTTTGCGCATAATCCAAACCTTGTTCAGTTCGTCTTCCGACAAGAGCAAATTTTCCTTACGCGTAGAACTGCGGTTGATGTCCACCGCCGGGAAAATGCGGCGTTCGGAAAGTTTGCGGTCCAGGCACAGTTCGCTGTTGCCCGTACCTTTAAACTCTTCAAAGATTACTTCGTCCATACGGCTGCCGGTCTCAATCATTGCGGTAGCGATAATGGTTAAAGACCCCCCTTCTTCAATGTTGCGCGCGGCGCCCAAAAAGCGTTTGGGCTTTTGCAAGGACGTGGCTTCCAAGCCGCCTGTCAGCACGCGGCCCGAAGACGGGGCAACCGTGTTGTAGGCACGGGCCAAGCGGGTAATGGAGTCCAGCAAAATGACCACATCTTTGCCCTGTTCGGCCAAGCGTTTGGCTTTTTCAAGCACCATTTCGGCCACCTGGACGTGGCGGTCGGCGGGCTCGTCAAACGTAGAGGCCACCACTTCGCCCTTTACGCTGCGGCTCATATCGGTTACTTCTTCGGGACGTTCGTCAATCAAAAGGACCATTAACACTGCGTCTTTATAGTTTTGGGCGATAGAGTGCGCAATCGCCTGCAAAATCATTGTTTTACCGCTTTTGGGCGGCGCCACAATCAACGCGCGCTGGCCCTTACCGATAGGCGCAATCAAATCAATCACGCGCTGGGTAAGAGACGATTTATCAATTTCCAGCGTAAAGCGTTCGTTGGGGTGGAGCGGAGTCAAGTTTTCAAACAGCGGGCGGTTGTAGATTTTATCGGAATCCACGCCGTTTACTTTTTGCACCTGCAACATAGCAAAAAAGCGTTCGTTGTCTTTGGGCGGGCGGATAAGGCCTTCAATGGTGTCGCCCTTGCGCAGGCCAAAGCGTTTGATTTGGGACGGAGAAACATAAATATCTTCGGCTCCGGCCAAATAGTTATTTTCTTCCGAGCGTAAAAAGCCAAAGCCGTCCGGCAAAATTTCCAACACGCCGCCGCCGTACACGGATCCGTTTTGCTTAGCCTGTACAGCCACAATGCGGCCGATAAGTTCCTGCTTGCGAAGGCCGGAAATATCTTCAATATTATAATTGACGGCCAGTTTCGTCAGTTCCGGCATACTGAGTTTGTTTAACGCGCGCGCGTCCATCGGTTTAGCCCCGTTGGGTTGGCGCGGAGCCTGCTGCATCATCGGGCGGGACATTGTGCGTCCAGTCCGGGCCGCGGGCCGTTGCGTTCTGGTTTCTTCGGCGGGCGCCGCGGAAGCGGCCGTTTTGACCGTTTTGGTTTCCTTGGCGGGTTTAGAGGTCTTTTCCTGCGTGGTATGTTCTTCCATTGTAACTCCTTACTTTACTCCGTAAATAAATGTAATCGCACGGATGAGGCGTTTTATTTTTAAGCCCAAATCTGCTTTACTGCCGCAGTTGGCCAGCACAATATCGGCCCTGCGGGCTTTTTCGTCTTCGGGCAACTGCGCGGCTATCCGGCGGTTGTATTCCGCCAAGGTTACCCCCCGCTCTTTTAAGCGTGCGGGCAAGGTGCGCTTGTCGCCCAATACTAAAATATTCAAATCGGTTAGTTTATCCCACCCCGCTTCAAATAAAAGCGGAACTTCAAACACAAAACAAGTGTGGGCGCTTTGTTTTATTTTTTGCGCGGCCGTCTGTAACACCAACGGGTGTAAAAAGGCTTCCAACTTTAAGCGGGCCGCCTGATTATTAAAAACCGCCTTTGCCACCTGTGCGGGCTGAAACGAACCAAACCAAGCGGACAGTTTTTGCTGAACGGCTGTTTTTTTATAAAGTTCGCGCACGATTTCGTCGCACGATAGCACTTCCGCACCGTTCTGTGCAAAAAAGTTTAAAGCCGTACTTTTGCCGCTTAGCATACTGCCCGTCAGGCCCAACACCAGTTTGTCTTTCACGCGTAAATTCATAAAGGCAGTTTTTCTAATTCGTACCAGTTCTTCCCGGCTTTGGCTGCCGCCAGCAGGGGAACCCGCAATTTGACGGCATTTTGCATTAATTCTTTAATGCGGGCCGCCGTTTCGGTCAGTCCTTCCTGTGGCACTTCAAAAATCAGTTCGTCGTGCACCTGCATTACCATTTGCACGGGCGTATTGCGGAAGGCGGAAAACACATCCACCATCGCCTTTTTAATAATATCCGCCGAACCGCCCTGCACAATCGTATTAATGGCCGCGCGCTGGGCAAAAGAGGTCATACTTCCAACCCCCATATTAAACTCCGGCAGGTAGCGGATATGCCCCAGCATTGTTTTTACATATCCGTTTTGGCGGGCGAGGGCGACATTTGCGTCTATCCACTCGCGCACGACACGGTAATTGCGGAAATAATTGTCTATATATTCTTTGGCTTCGCGCAGCGTAATGCCAAGCGCTTGGGAAAGGCCCATAGGGCCCTGTCCATAAATGATACCAAAATTAATTGCCTTGGCACTAGACCGCATTTGCTCCGTAACCATCAGCGGCATCACGCCAAACACTTGCGCCGCCGTCTGCGTGTGGATATCCCCACCGTCAAAAAAGGACTGGATAAGCACGGGGTCTTGGCTTTCGTGCGCCAGTACGCGCAAATCAATTTGGGAATAGTCCACGCTTAACAAAACATTTCCTTCCGCCGCACAAAAGGCCTTACGCAACAGGCGGCCCTTTTCCGTGCGGACGGGAATATTTTGCAGGTTGGGGCTGGAACTGGATAAGCGGCCCGTTACCGTGCCGGTTTGGTCCAAGTACGAGTGTACCTTGTTTTCATCGTCTGCCAGCAACAGCAAATTGTCCACATAAGTAGCCTTTAATTTACTGCTGGCCCGGTACTCCAAAATGGCCCGCGCCACCGGGTAGGTTTGCGCAATTTCTTCCAGCACCGATTCGTCGGTGGAATAGCCCGTTTTGGTTTTGCGCACAGGCGGAATTTTCATTTGTTCAAAAAGCAGTACGCCCAACTGCTTGGGGGAATTGATGTTCACCGGGTAACCGGCGCGGGCATCAATATCCTTTTGAAAGCGCACAATTTCCTGCTCCAATAATACTTTAAAACTTTCCAGCCACCCCGGGTCAATACGCAGGCCCGTAAATTCCATAGCAGACAGCACCATCATTAACGGGAGTTCCAAATTATTAAAAAGGTCCCATTGGTTGGCTTCCTTTAATTTGGCGGTTAAAACTTCCTGCAATTTCCAAATGTAGCGGTTGTATTCCTTTAATAATTCAAAGGCGTCATCCTCGCGCACGGTGGCGGAAAAATAATCCGCACACGCGCCCGCAAAACTCAAATCGCCCGACGGATTTAACAGATAACGCGCCAAACGTCCGTCAAAGCATTTTATAAATTGCCCGTGCACATTGATATTCAGTTCCCGCAGGGTAAGTTTTAAATCGTACCCAATTTTTTCAATGGAATCATTTTCCACTAATTTTTTGAGGGCCGCCAACTCCCACGGTTGGATATCACTAATAGGCGTGTAAGAGGCTTCCGCTTCGTTAAGCCCCAACACCAAAAATTCATCTTGCGCGTGCAGAAAAATACGCGTCGCGCTCTCCGCTTTTTTTAATGCGTCGCCCAGCAACAATTCCTTTTGCTCGGGCGTAGGGGCCGCAACGGCCGGACGCGGGGATTCAAAAAAGTCCAATAAATTTTTAAATTCGTATTCCTTAAACAACGCTTCCAACTGTGATTTATCCGGCGTGCGCACGCGGTAATCGTCCAAGTTAAAGGGCATATCCAAATTGGAATCAAACACCACCAACTGTTTGGATAGCAAGGCTTCACCCTCGTGTGTTAAAATCTTTTTGGCAAGCGCCGGTTTAAAATCGGGGTTATCACTATGTGCGGCGCGGAGGATGTCCTCCAAGTGGCCAAACTTATTAATCAGGTCCACCGCGCTTTTGGGGCCCACCCCCATTACGCCGGGCACATTGTCCGACGCGTCGCCCACGATAGAAAAATAATCGGGCAGGAAAGCCGTATCTACGCCGAATTTTTCCTTGGCGGCTTCCGGCCCCTTAAAGCCGTCCTTCCCGCCAAAGGGCCAAATGGAAATATATTCATTTAAAAATTGGTAAACGTCTTTGTCCGACGTAACAAACACGCTGGGCACCTTTTGCGCCGCGGCGTGGCGGGCCAAAAAGGCCATTAAATCGTCGGCTTCTATCCCCTGTTTGGCAACTACCGTTAAGCCCAAAGTATCTACTAAGCCACGCGCCAAATTCAACTGGCTGACAAGCGCATCGTCCGGCTTTTTGCGGTTTGCTTTATAGGCGGGCAATAACGCCTTGCGCCGCGCACAACCGCCGGGCGAATCAAAGCAGACGGCCACATACGCCGGGTTATGCTCACGCAGCATTTTGATGAGCCAGCGCAAAAAACCGTACAGCGCGCCCACCTCTTGCCCGGACGAGGTGGATAATTTCGGCAACGCGTGATAGTTGCGGTGCAAAAAGTTATGGGCATCAATTAAATAAAATTGCGGTTGTAGTTGGGTCATAGGCGGGATAGAGGCCCGCCCCGGGGTAGGGCGGGCGCTATACTATTTAAGGTTATTAATTTTTTCTTCCAGTTCCTGCTGAACAGCGGCGCCGGAAAGGGTAGAATATCCAATATGGGAATACATTACCGTATCGTTATACGCCACCACAAAGGTAGGCAACGAGGTAATGCCCCACGCATCTTTTAACAGCATTCCGTTTGTCGGTTTTACGTCGTTTTGCACATCTACCTTGCGGATAATTACGTTCTTGTCCTGCGCGTATTTTTTGGTAAGAGCAGTCATCATCGTCCGCTCGGCCGCGTGGCAAGGCCCGCAATAAGGCGCCGTAAACATCACAACAAACACTTGGTCTTTTCTAAGACCGTCATATTCCCGGCTGGTCATTGCGGGAATAGTAGCACTCTGCTGGGCCACGAGCGTAACGGCAAACAATACCACTACACACAAGGCCCCAAATAACTTCTTCATACAGCCTCCTTACAGCAAGGAGTTTAATTTTTCCTGCAAAGCGGCTTTGGACTGCAATCCCACGGTCTGCCCGACTAATTCTCCGTTTTTAAAGAAGAGCAAGGCAGGGATAGAAGAAATGCGGTATTTGGTGCTGGTGGCGATGCCTTCGTCGGTATTTAACTTGCAGACTTTTACTTTGCCCGCATACTCGGCGGCTAATTCTTCCACCACCGGGCCCAACATACGGCACGGCCCGCACCAAGTGGCCCAAAAGTCCACCATTACAGGTTCTTTGCTTTTTAATACTTCTTCTTCAAAATTGGCATCCGTCAAAATTACTTCGCTCATACTGCCCCCTTACTAAATTCAAATTTACTTATAGTGTACATAATTAGAGAGTACCAGACAAAGGCCCCTCTGTCAAGTTATATAAAAGGTTAAATATGGGATATTTTCCCCTTATATTAAAAACCGCCCTTTCCAAACAGCGGAAAGAGCGGTGTAAAACGCATTTTACAAAATTACAGGCCAGAACCAGCAGCAGAAGGCGCTTCACAACCACCATCCTTACCAGCGGTGCCATTGGCGCAACACTTACCACCACTCTTGGTTAAAGTATCCACACCGCAGAAGTCATTGCACAGGCCAGCACCATTAGCATCACCGGCCGTACAAGTTGTACCAGTGTTGCCATAGTAGCGACTCAAAGTGTAATTATATTGCAAGGTGTTAGGCCCAACACGTTTGGCTGTGGCAATGCCCGCGTTATAGGCAGTGCCAGACAAGGTAACTAAAAAGCCATTACCGGAACCACAACTTTTACCGCTAACAGTTCCTTTGGTGCAGAAAGAACTGCCAGTAGCACCTTTCGGGGCAACGTCCAAGCCCTGAAATTTGGTCGCATAATTGTTAATTTGCAAGTATTTGCGTTGTTGCGCTTGTGCAATAGAACCAAGCAACTGGTCGGCTTCCGTCATACGGGAGCG
>NZ_DJOA01000036.1:0-9232 GCF_002437085.1 Candidatus Avelusimicrobium stercoris
TTCCCGAACCCTGCGGGCCGCCAGCCCCTCGGGGATGACAACCTAAAAGAGGTATTATCCCAGAGGGAAGCCGGCCGCTCGCTAGGGGTAATGTAATCTAATATTTTTTAAATGACAGCAAAAAACAAGTGTTATTCCTGTTGGGGGTGGGCCTAGTTGCTGTAATAAAGCGAGACCCCTGTGTTTATTCAACGCAGGGGTCTCAATCAGCCGATTTGTCCATAATTACTCACTTTCCGTAGTAACAGGTACTCCAACAGTTCAAAGTTTTGCGGCGCCACACAGGGCCTGCCGGTGGTTGCGCCGCCCCATACCTCTGGCGAACTCCAACTGCCCTCAAGCAGCCGGCCCAAAGTTTGTGCAGCGGCCTTGCATACCAAACGCACCTGCTCCGTGTTGTACAATCCTCAAAGAACTTTTTTTCTGCTTCCCGGTCCTCTGCCGTGCCACGCTCTTCGCGCCCGCAAGGCAAACAATCGGGAACAGTTGTCATCCGTTCACACCGCCAGACGTCATCAGGAAAGGCTGGCGCGCCGGGGTAGTTTTCTGTCGGCCCTTACTAGGGATATGAATAGTATAGTGGAATTCCGGCCGAAATCAAGGGGAATTATCCAATATAATCCATTTTTAATACCACAAGGCCCAAGGGGCGCGTTTCGTCCGTCGGAAGCGTCTGCCCGGTAGCGGCCAAAAGCGTTTGATCTTGCACCTTGGCAAGCAGGCTTTGGCCACCTGCCCAAATTAGCATTGTTTTGCCGTCCGCCCACTCGTTTGCGGGCTTAATAAGCCACAGGGCATTATTTATGTCCAGCAAATATTTGCCGCCTTGGGTGCGTTGGCGGGGCAAGGTCCACCACTCGGTTACCTCGCACCCGGTTAATGCCGGGTAGTGCAAGGGGGCGGCGGATAAAAGCGGTATGGAAACGCTGTTGCTTTGCGCGGCAGAATTGTCAGCACTGTAAGCATTTTCCGGCCCTTGGGCATCGCGTAAGGCGGGCAGAGGGGAAAACGGGTGCGCCTCGGGATACGTGGTAATGGGGGTAAAAAGCCGCATAACGGAAAACTCATCCAGCCCGAAAAGTTGCGCCATTTGGGCCACATACCCCTTAGAGGGGCGGCGTTTTCCGGTTGTCCACAGGGCCACCGTGGCGGTGGAAACTTGCAGGAGCCGTGCTAACTTGGCTTGGGCTCCGCGCAATACGCCGCCGTTCCATTTTTCCAGTTGTTTTTCAAACTTATTTATCATCGGCTCCTCTCTAAAAAGTGGCTGGGCCCAAGTAGGACCAAAAAATACTTGACAAATGCTAACAATACTTACTATACTAACATTTATAAACAAGCCCTAACTTGTTTATATTCTCCGGGCGTACAAAGTTGCCTCTATCCTTACAGAAGCAAATCCGTCTGCCGGACCCGGCAGTTTAGGCCGCGCCCGCGGCCCCAATATTTTGTGCGCTCTTGCTTGCGTGTATCCCGCCAGGGGGCGCAAGTTTATTGTAGCAAATAAAAAGATGTTTGGGTTAGCAAAGTTAAGATTCCAACGCGTCCGCCCTATGTTAAAAAGGCTTCCGGCCGATTGGCTTAACTTTGCTAACCACATCTTCCCACTATGTGTTTCTACTTCATTTTTTATCTGGTGGGCGTTATCAGCCTGGTATGCTTTGCGCGCGATTTGGCGGACTTTTTTAGCCGCTAAATGGAATTTTCAGGCGGGGTATAGGGGAAATTATCTATAATGTAAAAATGAAATCAGGTTTTTCCCTTAACATTTACGGCCTAATTTTTGCCATTATGCTGGTTATGGCCGCGCTGACGTACCTCCTGCCCGCCGGGCAGTATGACACCGTCCAAAAGGACGGCCGTTCCTATACCGTGGCCGGGTCCTACCATAAGGTGGAGTCCAACCCGCAGGGCCTTGCCGCCGTGCTGACGGCTCCCGCCAAGGCCTTTGGCGATTGTGCCGACATCATTGTGTTTATTTTTATTACCGGGGCGATTTTTACCATTTTGGAACGCACCGGCACGGTAAACGCCGTGATTTTGGGCACCAGTTATTTGTTCTCGCGCACGGACGCCCTCAAAAAGTTTTTTATCCCGGTCAGTATGATTTTGTTTTCGCTGGGAGGGGCCGTCTTCGGTATGGAGGAGGAAACCCTTATCTTCATCCCGCTGTTTATCCCGCTGGCGCTCTCGCTGGGGTATGATACGGTGGTGGGGGTGAGTATTCCCTTTTTAGGCGCGTGGGTGGGGTTTGGCTCGGCGTTTATGAACCCGTTTACGGTCGGCATTTCCCAAGGTATTGCGCAACTGCCGCTTTATTCTGGCTTGGGATACCGCTTTGCCGTGTGGGCCATTTGCACGGGCGTGGTGATTTGGTTTGTTACGTGGTACGGGGAAAAAGTGCGCAAAAATCCCACCAAAAGTATCACTTACGAGGCCGATAAAGAAAAACGCAAAAACCTGCATTTAAACGTGCTGGAAAAGCCGCATTTTAAAGCCTCGCATATTTGGATTTCGGTTGTTTTTACCTTGGGTATGGCCGCGCTTGTGTATGGGGTGGCGGTTTATCATTGGTATATTATTGAAATTTCCGGCCTGTTTTTGGGCGTAGGGTTGGTGGCGGCGGTTATCGGCCGCTTGTCCTTGAACCAAACGACGGACGCGATTATTGACGGGGCGCGCAGTATGGTTAGCGTGTCTATTATGCTGGCCTTGGCGCGCGCGATTGTGGTGATTGCTTCCGACGGGCGCATTTTGGATACAGTTTTGCACGCCATTGCGCAAATTATCGGCCAGCAGCATCCCTTGGCCGCGGTGGAGGGGATGTTCTGGGCGCATACATTTATTAACTTCTTTGTGGCGTCCGGCTCCGGCCAGGCCGTGCTGACAATGCCCGTAATGATTCCGCTGTCGGACTTACTGGGTATCAGTCCGCAACTTTCTATTTTGGCCTACCAGTTCGGCGAAGGCTGGACGAACGCCATTATTCCCACGGCTCCCGTTACAATGGCCGCTATCGGTATGGCGGGGATCCCGTGGCTTAAATGGGCGCGCTGGAACTTGGGCCTGCAAATTGTGCTGGCCGTGCTTTCTATGCTGCTCTTAATCCCGCCGTATTTACTGCATTGGTAGCCTGATTTATTTGTTTGAAGGCCCCTCTTGCAGGGGCCTTTTTTATGTCCTTTTTATGAATTTATCCGCTAAAATTGACTTGGAAAACCGCATTTTTGCCCGGGCGGCGCGTTTATCTGCCCCGGTGGACGGCGTGCGCGGGTGTTTATCGGCGCCTGCGGACGATGCTTATTTGCAATCGTTGATAAGCGTGTATAACCGCTTTTTTGCGGACGAAAACCGGGCGTTTTTGCCCGAGGAAGATTCCTCTTTAACGTGGCGGTATTTTAGGCAAGAGAGGCGTTTTTTGCCCTTTTTATGTCCTATAAAAGGCGTACCGTTTTTTGCGTGTGATTTTAAGGCAAATTTATTTTTCTTGCAAAATTAATTTGACAAATAAAAAATACTTTGCTATAATATATTTATAATTACAAAGCGCAAAAAAGCGGTTTGTAATTTTTTTATCTCCGGGCGACCCGCCCACGCTTTCCTTTTACTTTCCGAATATGCAAAACGGGACGTTTTCATTGTCCCGCAATTCTTATTTGGAGTTTTTCAATATGCCAGCCAAAAAACCGCTTTCCTATCAGCCGGAATATTGCGAGCGTTTGCTTGCTTTTTTTAATGTGGCCCCGTTTACCGTTACCGAAGTGCAAAAGCGCGACGGCAGCATTAGTTTGGTGGAAACCGCCGCAGAACTACCCACCTTTGCGGCCTTTGCCAAAATGCTGGGCACCACTTGCGAGGTCCTTTCCAGTTGGGAGAAAAAGCACCCTGTCTTCCGCTTGGCCGCCCAAAAGGCGCGCGACTTGCAGGGCAATATTCTCATCCAAAACAGTCTGCGGGGCAATTATTCCTCGTCCTTTGCGGTGTTTACCGCCAAAAATCTTTTGGGGTGGAAGGACGGAAAAGAGGACGGAGCACGCCCGGATATCGTCGTGCGCTGGGAGGAAAACAAATGAATAAGACCCGTATCGTTATCCCGTATTCGCCGCGCCCCGTGCAGGCGCAAATTCACCCGCAGTTGGAAACCCACCGCTTTTGTGTGCTCGTTACGCACCGCCAACTGGGCAAAACGGTCTGCGCCGTCAACCATTTGCTTAAAAAGGCCCTGCAAAATCCGCTTCCGCACGCGCGGTATTTTTATATTGCGCCCTTTTTAAAGCAGGCCAAAATGATTGCCTGGGATTATGTTAAACGCTATACCGCGCCCCTGCCGGACGTTACCGTAAACGAAAGTGAACTGGCCGTCCGCCTGCCTAACGGCGCGCGGATTTGGGTGTGCGGGGCCGATAACCCCGATGCCTTGCGCGGCACCTATGCCGACGGGGTGGTACTGGACGAATACGCCCAAATCAAGCCCGATGTGTTTACCGAAATCATCCGCCCGATGCTGTTGTCGCGCGAGGGGTGGGCGGTTTTTATGGGCACGCCAAAAGGGCAGAACGCCTTTTTTGAACTTTTTAACCGGGCGCAAAAGGCCGCTTTATCCGAGCCTTCCGTTTGGTGGACGGGCGTTTTTAGGGCGGACGAATCGGGCGTAATTTCTCCCGCCGAACTGGCGCGCTTAAAGCGTGAAACGCCGGACACCATTTTCCGCCAAGAATATTTGTGCGATTTTACCGCCAGCGCAGAAAATGTGTTAATTCCCATAGATTTGGTGCTGTCCGCCTGCGCCCGCGCGTATAGCCCGGCCGAGGTGCGCTTTGCCCCTAAAATTATGGGCATTGACCCCGCCCGCTTTGGCGACGACAGAAGTGTTATTTTTTGCCGGCAGGGGTTAAAAACATTTGAGCCGCTGGTGTTCCGCCATATTGACAATATGACGCTGGCTGACCGTGCCGCGCGGCAGATAAACCTTTTTCACCCGGACGGTGTATTTGTAGATGCCGGGTGCGGCGGGGGCGTGATTGACCGCTTGCGCCAACTGGGCTTTTGCGTAACCGAAGTACCCTTTGGCGGAGCCTCGCTTTTCCCCGCGCAGTACGCCAACAAGCGGGCGGAAATGTGGGGCGAAATGGCCCGTTGGTTAAAGGCCGGTGGCTCGTTGCCGCCGTCGCCCGAATTAAAGGCCGATTTGTGCCAAGTGTGCTACGAGTACGACGCGGCGGGGCGGATGCGCTTGGAGTCCAAAGATAAATTAAAGGAGCGGTGCGGCCAAAGCCCGGACTTGGCCGACGCACTCGCGCTGACCTTTGCGGCGCCCGTCCGCCCCAGAAGTTTGGGCGTAAAAGAATTTGCCGGGTGCGAGTACGACGTGATATAAGGCCTATATTTTAGTGGGTCCTTTTACCTTTAAAAAATAGGTCCAAGGACTCTGTTTAAAAGGATTCAAAATACATATAGTAACCTTATGAAGATAATTCCTGTATTGGCGGTTTTGTGCTTGGCTACCCCTCTGTTTGCGCAGAAGCAAATTACGGCTTCCGTGCGCGCGGCGGGGCGTGTGGCGCAAATAACCCGCAATACAGCCACTACTTGGCGGGGTCCGGCTCACAGCGGTATGTTGTTTGAACAGTTGCAGCAAGAAATTGCCCGCTTAAAAGCGCCACCCTCTAATGTGCCTCCGGCGTGGATAACTAAACCGGAAAATATGAGTTTAGCCTTAAAGTTAGGTGCCAGTTTAAAGGAGCGCCAAGCCCAATTGCGCGCGTTGCCCCGTGCGGGCCTTGATGAACTTAAAACGGTGCGCAAACAGGCGGCGGAAACCTTGGCCGCTAAATTAAAGGGCCGTCAGTTGATTATGATAGGCGAAACGCATTACCAGCCGCAGGCCCGTGCACAGATTAAGGAATTAATCTTTCGCTTGCGCGAATTAAATCCCGGCAAACGGGTAGTTGTGTTTACGGAGTTTTTAAATTTAGATGAATTGCCCCGTGTGAAGGGGGAATACTCCAAATATGACTATTACCGCCGCGGCGGCGAAGGATTAAGCCGCGCCACGCGGGAAACGGTTGATAATAAACGGACTATTTGGGTGGAAAACGACCACGCCAAGTACGAAGCCTATGCCGGGGATGTACTCTATCCGCTCGTAGAAAGCGGCGTAGAAGTTTATCCGTTAGAGAACCCGGAACATATCAAGATGTACCGCTCGGAACTTTCTTCGTTTTCTGTCGTAGCCGAGCGCAACAAAAATTGGGCCCGCCAAATGGACGTAAAAATGCGGGAAGTCCGCCAAACGGACCCCGATGCGGTTTTTATTGTATATGCCGGGGCTTCGCACGTGGCTTACCATATGCTTTACGCAATGCCTAAATTCTTTGCGGGGGAAAATACCGCCGTGGTAAATGTGCAGGCAGAACACCCGCTGGGGAATTTCCCGGTGGTGAACGTATGGGGGGAAAACAGCGCATTTTATAACCCCTTTGCCCGGCCCGAACGCTTTGCCTGGCTTTATAAAAAACAGCAAGCCCCTGTGCTTTTTTATTGGAACGAAGCCAACGCCAAAAAAATGGCCCGCTTGTCCGGCTTTGATTATGTACTCCTCTTGCCGAAAGCGGCTAAATAATCAGCCTGTAAAATAAGCCTTATTTTCCTAAAAAAATAAAAATATTTGCTTAAAATTTAAGTAAAATACGAAATCTTTTAAAATATTGCTTGACAAAATGCTATTTTTTATGATAAAATAAAAAATATAGAAGTTACGCAGTATTCCTATTATTTCCCAACAATTTTTGTAGTGTAATTAAAAGCGTCTTTTATATGCTTTTATAGGCTTTTTTGACATAAAAAAACCCGCTCGTTAGAGCGGGCAAAAAAGCAATCCAACAGGTTTTTATACCGGGTTTCCTACCAGGCCCAAGGCCAACAACCCCAGTAAAATAACCGTCAGCAAAATAGAAATCCAAGTAGCGGATTTTTTGCTCTTCTTTGGAAACACCTTGCGCGTGATAATGTAAAATCCCGGAAACGCAAGCAAAATCACAAATACAAAAATCGTAATTAATCCCATCATAGTCGTACCTCTTTTGTTATTCTAATAAATTTTTACCGTTTGCGCACGCCCGTGCGCGAAAAAAACGGGTTAATTCCTACCTATGAAAAATAATATTCAACCAAAGACCGATTATCTGCGCCTTTACGGCGAACTGAAAAGCGAGCGCGCCACCTGGTTGCCCGCTTGGAAGGACCTCTGCGCTTACTTGGCGCCTACGCGGGGCTTTTTTGACGGGCAAACGCCCAACCAAGGCCGCCGCTTGGACCACAAAACCTTGCTGGACAGCGACCCGTGTTTAGCGGTGGAAATTCTTTCCGCCGGGATGATGAGCGGGCTGACGAGCCCGGCAAGAAGTTGGTTTGACCTGGGGCTTGCCCCGCGCGAACTGTCGGACGCTCCCGGCGTGCGCGAGTGGCTCACCGAAGTAAAAAAACGCTTGGAGGACGCCTTTGCGGCGAGCAATGTGTATAGCACGCTCCATATGTTTTACCAAGAAATTGCCGTCTTTGGCACGGCGGCCTTTTTGCTGGAAGAAGACCCGCAAAAAGGGATTCGCTGCCGTCCCTTTACCATTGGGGAATATTGCTTGGGCACCGATTCCTTGGGTCGCGTGAACCGCTTCGGGCGCGAGTTCTTTCTAACGGTTCCGCAAATGCGCGAAGCCTTTGGCCTTGAAAATCTGCCGCCCTCTTTACTGGTATCGTCCGCTCCAAACCGCTACCATAAAATTATCCACCTGATTTTGCCCAATAAAGATTTTTCCCGGGAGTGCCTGGATAACCGCCGTATGCCTTATTTATCCGTGTATTTAACGGAGTCCGGCCATTTGCTGCGCCAAAGCGGATACCGGGAGTTCCCGGTGATTGCCGCCCGCTGGGAAGTAAAACACGCGGCGGATGCGTACGGGCGCGGGCCGGGGTGGAAGTGTCTGGGCGACGTAAAAATGCTTCAAAAAATGCAAAAGGCCAAGTTGGTGGCATTGGATAAAAATACCAATCCGCCCGTAATGGTGTCGGCCAATGTGCAGGGCGAAGTGAATTTACTGCCCGGCGGGATTACCCGCTACAACGGCACGACGGACGCGGCGGTAAAACCCGCGTATCAGGTGCAGGCCGATTTATCGTCCTTGGAAAATGCCATTTCGTCCGTCAGAAGCACGGTTCGCGCGCAGTTTTTTGCGGACGTATTTTTAATGCTTTCCGCGCAAAATTATTCCAATATGACCGCCGCCGAGGTGGCCGAACGCCACCAGGAAAAAATGCTGGTGTTGGGCCCCGTATTGGAGCGGCTTAAAAACGAGCTGTTGGATCCGCTTATTGACCGTGCCTTTGCCTTGCTCTACCGCCAAGGTTTTCTGCCGCCCGCGCCCGAAAGCGTGCAGGGCCTGAAAATGAAGGTAGAATATGTGTCCCTTATTGCGCGTGCGCAAAAAGCCGCGGGGCTTTCGTCTCTTGTCCAAGGTATTAATTATGCGGCCACGCTGGCGGCGGCTAATCCACAAGTAGGCGAGCGGGTGGATTACAACCGCGCGCTGGAAGAAGGACTTAACGCCTTGGGCGTAGCACCCGCCTTATTAAAAAATTCGGAAAAGTAAAAGCAAAATGAAAAACCGCTCCCGGGCGCGCCTTTATAAGCGAGCGGCCCGAAAGCGGAGTGAATACGGCTCCCGGAACCCCGTATTTGCCTATCAAAAACCGCATAAGCGTTGGGGCAGGCGTCTAAAATTACCGCACGCTGCCCCTGCCGCGGGAGAGAACCGCACCGGCTCCGGCTTCTCTCCCGTCTATATAAAACCTATGAACGAAAAACAATTAAAAAAACGCAACGCCTGCGATTTGCAGGCCGTTCTAAAAACCGTACAGGGCCGCCGTGTGCTATGGCGTATTTTGCAGGCCTCCGCCCTGTGCCAGCACGGCTTTGTGCCGGGCGATGCCTGCGCGACGGCCTTTCATTGCGGGCAAAGGAGTTTGGGGCTTTTTCTGCTGGCGGAAATAGAAGAAGCCGCCCCGTCCGCCTACGCACAAATGCGGGGGGAATATTTGTCCGAAGTGAAAGCGGAACAACAACAGGTAAACCGCCAAAGTGAGGAATTAATATGAGTGAAGAAACAACCGATTTAAACGCCCCGGCCGCTCCGGCATTAGAGCCGGACAAGCGGGCGGACGTACCCCAAGACCCGCC
>NZ_DJOA01000036.1:9263-11652 GCF_002437085.1 Candidatus Avelusimicrobium stercoris
CCGCCGCTCTACGACGGATTAAAATTGCCCGAGGGCGTCGTGTTTGACGGTCCGTCCTTGGCCGCTTTTAAAACCCTGTCGCAGGAAATGGGCCTTTCGCTGGAACAGGTACAAAAACTGGTGGATTTTGAAGGCCGTTTTGTGCGCCAAGGGGAAAGCGAGGAGCAAAACCAAAAACAGCAAATTGTGGAAAACTGGGCCCGGCAGACCAAGGAAATGTACGGCACCAAGTGGGAAGAGGCTGTTTCTTGCGCGGTCCGCGCGGCGGATGCGTTCGGCGGGCCGGAACTAAGGCAACTGCTGCAATCCACGGGGCTTGGGAACCATCCCGTTATCGTCCGTACCTTTAACGAGATAGGCAAACGTATCAGCGAGGATTCCTTCCCGGGTGGCAAACCCGCCGCCGTGCAGGACAAAACCTTCGCCGAGGCGTTGTACGGAAAACACAATTAAGGAGAAAAATATGGCAATTATTGCTGACAAGCAGTACAGTTTGATTGATTATGCAAAACAGTTTGACCCCTCCGGCCAGGAACTGGCCATTGCAGAGGTGTTAAGCAAGTCTAACGATATTATCGGCGATGCGCTGGTGGTGGAAAGTTCCTTAGACAGCGGCCACGAATACGCCGTTAGAACGGGTATCCCGGAAGGCACTTGGCGCCGCGCTTACCAAGGCATTGAACCTGCCAAGGCCACTACCAAAGTGGTGGTGGAGTCCTACGGCACGTTGTCCGCCTATTCCGTGGTGGATAAATTGGTAGCCGAGAAAGGGGGAAATGTAGAAGCCGTGCGCACCGGGCAGTCCCGCGCGATTATTGCCGGGATGTCCAACACAATGGCTTCCAACCTGATTTATGGCAACGCCGGAAAGAACCCCGAACGCTTTACGGGCTTGGCCGCGCGCTACTGCGAACTTTCCGGGGCGGAAAGTTCCCGCAACGTTCTTGATGCGGGCGGTCAAACGGAAGGCAAAAACTCCTCTATCTACTTGGTGGTATGGGATACGGACAAGATTTTTACCTTCTTCCCCAAGGGCTCCAAGGCGGGCATCCAACGCTTGGATCACGGTCTTGTCAACCATATTGACGCAGAGGGCAACGAATACCCGGCCTATAAGGAATATTTTGAGTGGAAATTGGGCCTGGCCGTGCAGGATTGGCGTTTTGCGGGCCGCATTTGCAATATTGATGTGGAAAACGTACCCGCGGACCTGATTGACCAAATGTGCGAATTGGAAGAGCGTATCCAAAGTCTTTCTATGGGCAAGCCCGTTTGGTATATGAACCGCACCGTAAAGGCGGCCCTGCGCAAATTGACCAGCAACCGCACCAACGTACAATACACGCCGGACCAGGTAACGTCCCGCCCGCTGATGACGTTTAACGAAATCCCGGTGCATATCTGCGATGCTATCGTAGATACCGAAGCCTTGGTGAAATAGGAGAAACATATGTTATTAGACCAAAGTGTTATTTTGCCGGATAAACAGGCGCTGACCGCGACGGCGCCTTCCACCCACACGCTGGATTTGTCCGCCGCCGGAAATGCCGTCCCGGGCCGCCTGTATGTGGTGGCCCGCTTGGATGAGGGGTTGACAGGGGCCACGGGCCTGACGGTAGCCCTGCAAACGGCTGATACGGCGGACTTTGCCAATGCGCAAGAGTTGGTAAGCGTGGCCTGTAATGCGGACAATTTGGCGGAGGCTGGCGAACTATTTAGCGTGCCGTTTCCGCTGGGGGCCAAACGCTATGTGCGCGCGTATTACACCGTAGCGGGTACGCCGACTGCGGGCAAGGTTTCTTGCTTTGTTACGGACGCGGTGGACCTGAAATAAGGGGATGCAACCCGGGCTGTTTTTTAATGGCCCGGGTTCCTTTAAAAGTGGTGCCCTAGCGGGCCGCACGCGGGTGGCAAATAGTCCGCGCCCCTTTGGTTAAGAGAGCCACACTTTTTTGCGATGTTACAAATAAACGAAGTTGCAACAACAGACAAGGCTGTAAAAACTGATGACATCCAAAATTGAGTGGTCCGCCTGCCACATTGCCAGAGAACCCTCCTGCAAAAACACCTTTTGGATAGTATCTGTATAACCCTTTGCTTAAAAACGCTTGAAATAGGGCCTATTTTGCTCAAAATCGGGGTTTTTACGGCCCAAAAGCGGATAAATGCTTTCAAAATAGAAATGTTTTTGATATCTTTCCCCAATTTTTTAGAAAATAGGCGATTTTGCCAGATGTTACCCTAATTGTGGATAAAAAATAATTATAAAACATTATTAAAAAGCACCTACACTGAGAAACACCTACGAAAAAAACGGTATAAAATTTTTTATAAACAAAATATTTAATTTGATTTTATAAAAACACATAAATAACTATCCCCCGGCGTA
>NZ_DJOA01000041.1:0-3424 GCF_002437085.1 Candidatus Avelusimicrobium stercoris
GAAAAGGACTTGTGGAACTCTTGGCGGAGGTATTCATAAGTCCCTTTCCCGTTCATACGCCGTGCTGTAGCGCATGAAAACGATGGAACCTATTGAATTTATTCACTAAGGAAGAAATGAAATGGAAGGAAACAAAAACGGCTGACTATAACAAGTCTCATCACAGTCTTGTCATAAACAGCCGTAGTTGCACTCAAAATACCTGTGCAACACTCGGCAGAAGACAAAGGGCTCATGACTTCCCCTCATCTTCTGCCTAAACCAGCTGTTTTTGGACGTGATGAGAACTTTGGTTTCCCAAAGCCTTCCTATTCTTCAATAGGATTCCAAAAACAGTATAAATTGTAAGTTAGCCACTCCCTGTAGCTGTACTATATACTCCTAACTAAAAACCTATTTTTAGTATAGCATATTTTAGTTTAATTAAAATTCCTAAATTTTTTCCGGTTTTTCTGCTAAACAGGGAGGAGGGGCAAACACTTTAACGGGCAAGCAAAGTCTTTACTCCGTGCCCGACAAAAATAATAAAACAGCCCCGGAGTTTTGTTCCGGGGCTGTTTCATCGGTTCAAAATTACTCTTCGTCTTTTTTGAACTTGGCGGCAAATTCGTCTTTGCGGCGGTTAAATTCTTTTACCACTTTGTTTTTGCCGTCTTCCAGTTTTTCGCGCGCTTCTTCGGCACGGTCGGACAGTTTGTGGCGGAAATCTTCCGCGCGGTCTTTAATTTTTTCTTTCAGTTCTCCCGCGTGTTCCAATACATATTCCTTTTGTTCTTCGTAGGTATCATCCGCCCAGCGTTTGAGTTTGCGGCGGGTAACTTCGCCCTTGGCTGGGGCCAACAGCACTCCGGCGGCGGCGCCTACCAGCGCACCCAGCAAGAAAGCGGCAATTCCCGCTCCGGCACATTCACATTTATGACACATAACTTCCCCCTCCTTTTGCTTTGCTATAATGTTATATATATTGTACAACAATTAGTAGGAACTGCAATTCCTATACATAGTATAGCCGTAAATTTAGTTTTTGTCAGACCTATTTTTAATTAGTTGGAGGTAACTATGCCAAATCCGTCCGCGCCCCGTCAAAACGGGAAACAACTGGCCCCCGAAGTGCGCAAACGCAACTTTGAAGAAGTGGCCCAAATTTTTACCAAAGAAGAAGCCCAGGGCGAGGCCAACCGCTGTCTGCATTGTAAAAATGCCCGCTGCCAGGCCAACTGCCCGGTGGGGGTGCAAATCCCGGACTTTATCGCTTTGCTCAAAGACGGCAAAGTAGGCGAAGCCGCCAGCAAAATTATGGAAACGAGCCTCTTACCCGCCATTTGCGGACGCGTCTGCCCGCAGGAAAAACATTGCGAGGGCAACTGCATTTTAAAGGAACGCTTTGGCTCGGTAAATATCGGGATGTTGGAACGCTACACCGCCGATACCGCCCGCAACGAGGGCTTGTTAAAGGCCCCGCAAACGGCTAAACCGACGGGCAAAAAGGTGGCTTGTATCGGCTCGGGCCCGTCCTCTATTGCCGCCGCGGCAGAACTGGCTCGCGCCGGGCACAACGTAACCGTGTTTGAAGCGTTGCACGCCTTTGGCGGGGTACTGCGCTACGGGATTCCGTCCTTCCGCTTGCCGCGCGAAGTGATTGACCACGAAATTGAAACCGTTAAATCTATGGGTGTTAAGTTTGTAACGGACGTGCTTGTAGGCGCGACGGAAAAAATCGCTGATTTGCTTAAAGATTTTGATGCCGTGTATGTGGGCAGCGGCGCGGGGTTGCCGACCTTGACGGGTATCCCCGGCGAAAACGCCGTGGGCGTATATAGCGCAAACGAATTTTTAACCCGCATTAACTTAATGCAGGCGTTTAAATTCCCGGAAACGGATACGCCTATCCAAGTGGGCAAACACGTCGTCGTGTTGGGCGGCGGGAACAGCGCAATGGATGCGGCCCGCTGTGCAATGCGCTTGGGGCCGGACACAGTTACGATTGCTTACCGCAGAAGCGCGGCGGAAATGCCTGCGCGCGCCGCGGAGGTGGAACACGCCAAGGAAGAGGGCGTTCAATTTGAATACTTGGTAA
The DNA here is from genome assembly GCF_002437085.1 of Candidatus Avelusimicrobium stercoris. Classification (NCBI taxonomy): domain Bacteria; kingdom Pseudomonadati; phylum Elusimicrobiota; class Elusimicrobia; order Elusimicrobiales; family Elusimicrobiaceae; genus Candidatus Avelusimicrobium; species Candidatus Avelusimicrobium stercoris. The sequence goes on from NZ_DJOA01000041.1 coordinate 2,078, forward strand.
CCCCCAAAGAGGTGTTGTCGGATGAAAAGGGCCGCGTAACAGGGCTTAAATGCACCCGCAACCAGTTGGGCGAACCCGATGCCAGAGGCCGCCGCCGGCCGGTGGAAATCCCGGGCTCGGAGTTTGTAATGCCTGTGGATACGATTATTGTGGCTATCGGCCAAAAGCCGAACCCGATTATTGCCAAAACTACGCCGGAACTGAAAACCACGGAGCGCGGCGTTTTGGTATTGGACGAAGAGGGCAAAACCACTATGCCGGGCGTGTATGCCGGGGGCGATATCATCCGCGGCGGCGCCACGGTGCTCCTAGCGATGAAGGACGGCATTGAGGCCGCCAAACGCATTAACGCCTACTTGGAGGGGAAATAGTATGGAAGAAAATACCATTTTAATTAAAGAAAATTTAAGCGACGTGGTGGCAAAATTCGTCATCTATAAACCGCTGATTGCCAAGGCCGCCAAGGCGGGGCAGTTCGTTATTTTGCGCGGGCGTGAAGGCGGCGAACGCGTGCCGGTTACGCTCGTAGATTGGGATAAAGAAAAGGGCACCATTACCGTTATTATCCAAGCCATCGGCAAAACGACGAGTTTATTTAACTCCTTAAACCAAGGCGATAAATTTTTGAATGTGGCCGGGCCGCTCGGTACGCCTGTGGAAATTAAAAATTACGGCACCGTAGCCGTTGTAGGCGGCGGTGTCGGCATTGCCGAAGTGTACCCGATTGCGCGCGCGTTTAAGGAAGCGGGCAACCGCGTGATTGCCGTGTTGGGTGCGCGTACCAAAGATTTGCTTATCTTGGAAAAAGAAATGAGCGCCTTGTGCGATAAAACCGTCAGCACCACGGACGATGGCTCTTTTGGTATGAAGGGGATGGTTACCGATGCTATCCAAAAGTTGCACGACGAGGGCGAAAAAATTAATGCAGGCTTTATTATCGGGCCGATTCCAATGATGAAGTTTACCTCGCGCTTAATGGATAAACTGGATATGAACCCGCACGCCAGCCTGAACCCGATTATGCTGGACGGCACGGGGATGTGTGGTTGCTGCCGCGTAACCGTAGAAGGCAAGGTGCGCTTTGCTTGTGTGGAAGGGCCGATGTTCCCGTCTAAAACCATTGATTTTGACGAACTCATCCGCCGCACCGCCGAGTACCGCCCGCAGGAAGCGCAAAGTTTGGAACTTTACAAAAAGGACCACGTTTGCAAGTGCGGCCTGCACTAATAGCAAGTTGATTTAAAAACGCCCCGGGTAATACAAAAGCCCGGGGCGTTTTTGCAAAGCATATAAAAATCCCCCGGTTTTTGTACCGGGGGATTTTCAATTGATATGAAAATCCACCGG